>CALWWO010000052.1 GCA_944385265.1 uncultured Oscillospiraceae bacterium | reverse complement strand
GGGCGGCTTGATGACTAGGATAATATCGGAGATAGAAAAAACCGCAGCATATACTGCGGGAAGTGTGATAACAAAAGATTGTATCGACGCCGTTACAATCCCCGTACTCGATGCCGCGGCATATAAGCTGACCGATGCGCTCCTTCAGAGGCGCTATGATGCCGCAGCAGGGATACTCGACACGCTCCTTGCGATGCAGGAGGCGGCGCACAGGATACTTTTCAGCGTATCGATGAAGTACAGGCAGCTTATGATAGCGAAAGCGTGCCGCGAAAGCGGAAAAAATGTGCGGGAACTTATGGATATGTGCGGTATTCGGTATGAGTTTCAGGCCCGCGGGCTTTGGGACACCGCCGCAAAGGTTACGATGGAGCAGTGTTGCCAATATGTGAAGCTATGCTCCGATGCGGCGCTGCGTCTGAACAGCGGTGAGGAAGCGAAAGCCGTGCTCGCGGGGCTTTTGATAGAACTGACGTATTCCGGCAGACGTGCGGGTGTGCGTAATGATGCAAAACGATAAGCTGTCGGGCGGAAAAGAGGTCGAGATGTATTCGGTAAAAGAAGTCATCATAGTTGAGGGTAAATATGATAAGCACAAGCTGAGCGGCTTTGTTGACGCGACGATCATCGAGACAAAGGGATTCGGCTTTTTCTCGGATAAGGAAAAAGTGGAACTGATAAGGAGACTTGCGGAAAAAAGAGGGGTAATTATACTCACCGACAGCGACGGCGCAGGATTTGTAATACGAAATAAACTGAAGGGAATTTTAAATGGCTGCAACGTAAAAAACGCGTATATTCCGGATATTTTCGGCAAGGAGAAGAGGAAAGAAAAGCCATCTAAGGAGGGCAAGCTGGGCGTTGAGGGTATGCCGCCAGACGTGTTGCTCGATGCGCTCGTAAAATGCGGGGCGACTATTGATAACTTGCCGCCGCGTGAAAAAAAGACGGAAATAACGAAGACCGATCTATTTAAGACCGGTCTTACGGGAAGGGAAGGAAGCAGGGAGAGGAGAGCGGATCTTTTAAAAAAGCTTGCGCTTCCCGAGCGGATGACATCAAATGCCCTGCTTGACGTATTAAACGTATTATACACAAAAGAGGAATTTTTTAATGCGGCCGCATGTCTTCCATGCACGCAGAACCGATTGCCGCAAGAAGAAATATCGCCTGAGGCATCTGACCGAGCTCGTCGGCAAGATGGATAAGCGTAAGAGGGTTGCCATCGGTTCTATACGCGGCCAGATGCAGCGCTATGGCGGCGATAAGGCATATGCACGATACGATTATTGAGGCTTTAAGGAAAAGATATGTTGCGCGGTGCATCTGTTTTATGTATCTGAAAAGAGCTCGCAGCGTCTGCATAGGCATCACCGGAAAAATATTTTATGTTTTTATGATACATAAAATTATTTTTCACCGCAATGCAAAAAATCTTCCAGCGCAAAGATGATAAAAATAATATGTACAAACGGTTTTAAAAATGTTATAATATACATATCTGTATTTTTATACATTCACCTGTGTGTGGCGATTAAAATAAGCGCGGATTGCCGGCTGATATATGCTGGGCATGATTTTTGTATTATTTACCGGGGGCACTTGCCGCCGTGTTTATTAATATTTTTTAATCGAGAACGGAGTTTTGCCATGAAATGCCCGTATTGTGGATTCCCTGAGAGCAAGGTCGTCGATTCCCGTCCGGCGGAAGAGGGTACGACCATTAGGAGAAGAAGAGAGTGTCAGTCGTGCCAAAAGAGATTTACAACGTATGAGATAATAGAGCGTATACCTCTTGTCGTTGTGAAAAAAGACGGCCGGCGGCAGACGTTTGACAAGGTCAAGCTTTTAAACGGCATGATAAGAGCTTGTGAAAAGCGTCCCGTCACGGTCGCGGAGCTTCAGGAGGTTGCTGACAATATAGAGCAGGAGGTTCAGAACTCTCTTGAGAGAGAGGTTTCATCGAGCGAGATCGGCGAGCTGGTTATGAAAGAACTGAAAACTCTTGATGAAGTAGCATATGTCAGATTTGCGTCTGTGTACCGCCAATTTAAAGACATAAATACTTTTATGGAGGAGCTTAATAAGATACTCCAGGAGAAGTAGTCAGAAGATACTTTCCAGCGTCGGCTTTTCCATATCTCGGAGGATCTCCAGGTATGCAGTAAGGCGCATCGCCGCTTCGCTGACGTGATCCGGGTCTTTTGAATAGACCTCGGAAAGCAGTTCATAGATGCAGTCGCTGATGTTATCTGTGCTTTCATGCCGGAAAACAGTGTAAATATATAATTTATGTGAAGCCCAAAGCGCTTCGGCTGATTCTGCATACCATGCGGCTGCTTCCCAGTTGCTTTTCTCCGCAGAAGAGACAGCGTTTTGTACGAGCGCGGTCATTTTAGAGGACAGCGTGCTTATTTGTGCGATATTAAATATCGACGCAGCGATTATTAAGATAAAAATAAGCACTGCCATGAGCTCTTTTTTCATCTCAGCCCTCCTTTAATGAAAAATATATTTTGCCGGAGGAATCGGTCATAAAAATGTAGACGTCCTCCGGCTTTGAAATGTTGCGTTTTTTAAGCTCGTTTTTGAGCCAAGCTTCATTTAAATTTAAATACTCAAGGTTGTTTTGTAAAGTGCGTCCGTCGCTTATAAGCATGACCGGCAAGCCAGGGTCGTCTACACTAAGCGACATTTGGTTTGGTGTGGCGGGAGAGTCTCCGGCACGGAGCATAATGGACAGTGAACCGTCTGATTCAAGGATAGCGTATTTAACCATATTGATATCGGTGACATTTTGCTTGCGGAGTTCAACGGTCAGCTCATCAAGTGTAAGGCGGTTTTTGGCCATCTCTTTTTGGTTTATTTTGCCGCCGTCGATGATTATGCTAGGCTTGCCGCATATTATGGCGCGCAGTGTTATATTTTTTACAACCATATATGATACAAAAATCTCGCAGCATAGCAGCGTCAAAACGGGCACAACGCCATACAGCAGCGGTATGCCGGGATCCTGAAGCGGATGCACGGCGATATCGGACAGCATAATGGCAACGACAAGCTCGCTCGGTTCAAGTTCGCCGAGCTGGCGCTTGCCCATTATCCGTGTACATACCATGATAAGTGCAAATAGAAGTATGGTTCTGATTATCGATATAGCCATTTATACAGCATTCCTTTTCGTAGTTTACCGGCAGAGCTATCCGTCGTATTGATATTTTTTACAAGTAGCTCAAAATTATTACTGATTGTGGCAATGTTTCGGCTCTACCTATGCAATACGGAAGATTTATGTGGTTTTGAAGGAGATGCAGAAGCAACTGTATATAATGGAAGAAAAACGTGTCGAAAAGTATTGATATGTCCGGCGTTGTGTTTGAACCTAAAAAGGAGGGCTCTATATGAATTTCCCTTTTTATGATGCGCCTAATACGGCGTCGATTATTTGCTGCCATATACTAAATGACGGTGATCCTATTTTATTTGTGTCCCACGATGAAGATGACGGAATGTGGCAGTTTCTATGCGGTTCGACACATGAGATGGATGAAGCAAGGCTTGTATCTTTAAGAACGGTATTTGATTTGGATAATTCTATTGCTGATTTAAAAGATATGCCATGCGGCTGTTGCGCGGAGAGAAAAACGCAAAACGATGATTGGACGTTCAAAAAGCGATGAATCCTAAAACGAGCGTATGCCTGCAATCGGAGGTTGATTTTATTGAAGAAAATCTGGATAATGGCGATAGCAACAGTGGTACTCTTGATTGGAAGCTTTCCAGCGAGAGATATTTGGGGCACTGTGGTGAGCGATATCATGCGCCTTGCCGGCTTTGCGTTGCTTATTGTGTACCTTGTAAAACGTAAAAACTGACCGCTTTAATATTGTCTGGGCTGAACATACCCTGTGTGATGAGCGTGGGATATGTTAGCAGTGATATTATTAAAAAACGGCATGGCTTTTGCCATGCCGTTTTCTGTTTATTTGTTTATATACATGGGATGACGCCCGACGATGCGGCGTGAGATACCACTCTCTACCTATAGGTGCAGAAAAGGGAAGCCGATTTTTTCGGCTGTCCATGTGAACAGATATTTGATTATTACCGTTCACTTACCCTCCGGTTTTTCAAGAGAATCTTTTACGCTCCATAGCGATAAAATAAACGATACAACAATTATGGAAATATTTGTCGCTGTCACACTTTTCATAAAATAATCTACAATACTTAATCCGATAGCTGTGGCGATCGTATCTAAAACAAGATAAATAATAACGGCAATTTGTTTGGGGCATTGATAATTAAAGAATAGCACGCACGGCAGTCCTTCGGCTATCATACTGATCGGAAATGAAACGATAGTTGCAATTATAAAAAATAAAATAATGCTGCCTATCGAATCGTACTCCAGTCCAAATATTCGCATAATTACTCCGCCGAATATAGCAATAACGGAGATTACGCAAAGCGCAATAACAGCCAAAATAAGAAAACCGATAACCTTGGCATGGTGTCTGCTCCAAAAATCTTTCAAGTTGAATACACCCCGCAAATAGTGCCTTTTTACTGTTTCCCATACAAATGATAGCACAGTGAAACGGATATGGCAACTCATGGCGGCGTGAATCAAAAAACTTAACCTGCGGTTAAATTTTAGATGGGTGAAATTAACGTCTGGTCAATTGTTTTAAGAGATAGGGCCTGTTATACTGAAATAGAGTTTATAACCTAGGGAAGTGACTTTATGCAGATAGGTGAGACCATACGCAAATACAGGAAGATGCGTGACATGACGCAGGAGGAGATGGCAAACAGGCTTGGCGTGACGCCTCCGGCCGTGAACAAATGGGAAAACGGAAATTCATTTCCCGATATCACGATGCTCGCGCCGATAGCAAGGCTTTTGGACATATCGCTAGACACACTGCTCTCTTTTCAAAGCGAGCTGACGAAGGATGAGATACGAGATATCGTCACAGATATCGACGCGAAATTCAAAGAGCGCCCGTATGAAGAGTCATTTCAGGCGGTAAAGGAGTATATCGAAAAATACCCGAACTGCGACGAGCTGATATGGCAGCTTGCGCAGATACTCGACGCGCAGCGTATATTAAAGGACGTGCAGGATTCGTACAAATACGACGGCTTTATAACAGGGTGCTATTTGAGGGCTCTTGAGAGCAAAAAAGAAAGTGTCCGGCATTGTGCGGCCGACTCTCTGTACAATTTCTATATGAGGAAAGAGAGGTACGATGAGGCCGAAAAGTACCTTGAATACTTTTCGGATGAAAACCCCGAGAGGAAGCGGAAATACGCCGTGATTTTGAGTAAAACCGGGCGTGTGGAAGAGGCGTATAAAAAATATGAAGAACTTCTGATGACTTATTATCAGATGGTCGTAATGGTATTCAATGGGCTCTATATGCTTGCTGTGCAGGAGGGCAACATGGAGAGGGCACACCTTTATACCGAAAAACAGACGGCGCTTGCAAGGCTTTTTGAAATGGGCGAGTATTATGAAGTGTCCGGAGGGCTTGACCTTGCCGTATTGGAACAAGACGCGGAAAAAACGGCTGACATAGCGGAAAAGATACTTTCGAGCGTGGAAAAGCTCTCCGCTTTTACAAAATCCCCGCTTTACGAACATATGACATTTAAAAAAATAGATGATAGTTTTACCGATGGATTAAGACGCGAGCTGATAAACAGTTTTAGAGATGAAGAGAGCTACGGATTTATGAGAGATAACAGACATTGGGAGGAGATGCTTGAACGATACGGCGGCGGAGACTGCTGAGCAATAAGCATTAGGAACAGGAAAATGCGGTAAAGGTGCTTAATGCGGCTCTCCCGCATTTATTATAATCATTGCAGGACCGGACAGCGCGGAGTATATATGGTTTATATGTCTTGCCTACGGCGGATCGAGCTGCTTGCTGTGTTTTGACAGCGAATAAAATGCTGTTGACAACCGGTGCTTCTCATGGTATATTTTATTTGAATTTAATAAACGGTCAACCCGTCACCGGACGGGAAAGCGTTAAAATTACACCGTAGGTCTTAGTGGTGTGATTTTAGCGCTTATTTTTTTGCGGGAGGAAAATATATGTTACTTCTTTTCAGTACTACGTTATTAGGAGCACCGGCATGGCTGCTAAATAAGAGATATTATCAACTCGACGATCAAAACAACCGAGCAGCAGCAGAGCGCGACGTTGAACAGCCCCGCGCCGAGCCATGCAGCGGCTATACCGGCTACTAGCGCTATTGCGCCGGAAATCGGCGTCTGCGTCGCCTCGAGGATGGCGGGGAAAGTCATGA
>CALWWO010000051.1 GCA_944385265.1 uncultured Oscillospiraceae bacterium | reverse complement strand
AACGATGGGGAAAGTATACCTTGGTGCGACCCGATCCGCAGGCGATATGGAAAACGCCGCGCAGGAACGCCGGTTGGAAAAATCATTCCGGAAGATATCAAAGGTCGTCAGCCGGCGGCGGGCAGTGGAGCAAGGACAAGCTGCCTGAAAGCTGGCAGATAAAGTACGGAGATCTCACATTCAATGTCAAGCCGATGAATTTTAAGCACACGGGACTTTTTCCGGAACAAGCTGTCAACTGGGATTTTATCCGCGAGAAGATCAAAAATGCCGGTAGAGAGATAAATGTGCTGAATCTGTTCGCTTATACGGGGGGAGCTACGGTCGCCGCTGCGGCGGCAGGGGCGAAGGTCTGCCACGTGGACGCGGCAAAAGGTATGGTCGCATGGGCGAAGGATAACGCTAAGGCGTCCGGACTCGAAGATAGACCGATCAGATGGATAGTCGATGACTGCGGCAAATTTGTCGAGCGAGAGATAAGACGTAGCAGAAAATATGACGCGATAATCATGGACCCACCGTCTTATGGCAGGGGACCTTCCGGAGAGATATGGAAGCTGGAGGAAAACCTGTACCCATTCGTAGAGCTGTGCAGTAAGGTGCTTTCGGACGATCCGCTGTTTGTGCTCATAAATTCGTATACGACGGGACTTTCAGCATCTACGCTGACATATATAGCCGGGACAGTGTTTGAAAAGAGATTTGGCGGAAGGACGGAGAGCGAAGAACTCGGTCTTCCCGTTACAGAGAGCGGATTTGCGCTCCCGTGCGGTGCGACTTGCCGGTGGGAGAGCTGAAGTATTGATAGGGGCTGCCATGGAGGATTTTATAAAAACAGAAGATTTGGAATATTATTACAGCGGCGAAGATGTCGGAATACGCCTTCCGGCACTGCGCGGCGTGAATATAACCGTTAAAGAAGGTACATTTACAGTAATACTGGGGCACAACGGCTCTGGGAAATCAACGCTTGCAAAGCATTTTAACGCTATTTTGCTGCCTGAGGGCGGAAGAGTGCTCGTGTACGGTATGGACACGAGAGACGAGCGTCTGGCAATAGAGATACGCAGAAAAATAGGAATGGTTTTCCAGAATCCGGACAACCAGATAGTTGCAAATGTTGTTGAAGAGGACGTGGCTTTCGCACCGGAAAATTTGGGATATCCGCCGGAAGAGATACGTAAAAGGGTAGACGAGGCTTTAAAAACCGTGGGCATGTACGAGTTTAGGGAGCATGCGCCAAACCTTTTGTCCGGCGGACAGAAGCAGCGCGTGGCGATAGCCGGCGCACTTGCGATGAGACCGAAATGTATAGTTTTTGACGAGCCGACGGCTATGCTCGATCCCAAAGGGAGAGAGGACGTCGTGCGGATAATGAAGGAATTGAAGGAGAAAAACGGCGTCACGGTCGTGCTTATAACTCATCATATGCGGGAAGCGATAGACGCCGATAGGATAGTCGTTATGGACGATGGACTTGTAGTTATGGACGGCAGTCCGCGAGAAGTGTTCAAGCAAGTTGAGCGGCTTCGCGACATAGGCTTGACTGTGCCTGAGACTATCGAGCTTATATACGAGCTCAATAGAAGAGGATTTGAGCTGCCGCTTGACGCACTCTCAACAGAAGAATGCGTAAACGTGATATACGAAGCGCTGAAGGCGGGGGTGGTAAATTGACGCCGGTAATAAGCCTTGAAAACGTCACCCATGTATACAGCGCCGGTACTCCGTTTGAAATGGAGGCTGTGAGAGGCGTAAGCCTGGATATATATAAAGGCGAGTTTTTAGGAATAATCGGGCATACCGGGTCTGGAAAATCCACTTTGATACAGCATTTGAACGGTCTTATAAAACCGACCAGCGGAAAGATATATTTTAACGGCAACGACATTTTTTCTTCCAAAGAGCTGACGAGAGATATGCGATTTAAAGTGGGGCTTGTCTTCCAGTATCCGGAATACCAGCTTTTTGAAGAGACTGTGTATAAGGACATAGCCTTTGGACCGAAGAACATGAAGCTTTCCGATGAAGAAATAGAAAGCAGGGTCTACGAGGCGGCAAGATTTGTGAGATTGCCTGAAAGCGTGTTGAAAAAGTCGCCGTTTGAGTTGTCCGGCGGACAGAAACGCCGCGCTGCGATAGCGGGAGTTATTGCGATGAGCCCGGAGGTGTTGGTGCTCGACGAGCCGACGGCGGGGCTTGACCCGCGGGGTTGCGAGGAAATAATAGATAATATAAAAGAATACCATGAAGAGAAAAACGCGGCGGTCGTGATGGTCAGCCACAGTATGGAGGACGTTGCGCAAAATGCCGACAGGATGATAGTGATGTGCCACGGCCGCATCGCGATGGAGGGCACGCCGCGCGAGGTGTTCACGCGCGAAAAAGAGCTGCATGAGATGGGGCTTTCCGTGCCCGAGGTGACGCATATAGCGCACTGCTTAAAGGAAAAAGGACTTAGTATAGACGCGTCGGTCTATACTATTGACCAGCTTGTGCGTGAGCTTCTCCGTTTGAAGGGAGGCGCTTCGAAGTGATAAGAGATATAACGCTCGGTCAATATTTTCCTGGTAACACTGTGATACACAGACTTGACCCGCGGACCAAGCTTATAGTGGTATTCATTTACATCGTACTGCTGTTTGTCGGAAAAAGCTTTGTGACGTATGCGTTTCTTGGCGTTTTGCTCGCTTTGTGTGTATACGCGTCGAAAATAAAACCAAAGCTTATATTCAGAGGCATAAAGCCCGTAATAATAATTCTTATATTTACGGCTATATTAAATATATTTTTTACTCAGGGTACGCCGCTCGTTCAATTTTGGGTTATTACTATAACGAGAGAAGGGCTCCGAATGGCAGCATATCTCGTGGTGCGTATCATAATGCTTATAACCGGTACGCTTCTGCTGACGTATACGACGTCGCCTCTTACGTTGACGGACGGGCTTGAGGTGCTTATGAGACCGCTTAAAAAAATAAAGGTGCCCGTGCACGAGCTTGCGATGATGATGAGCATAGCGCTGAAATTTATACCGATACTTATAGAGGAAACGGATAAAATAATGAGCGCGCAGAAGGCGAGAGGCGCTGATTTTGAGACAGGAAATATCATTCAGCGGGCGAAAGCCATGATACCGATCCTCATCCCGCTTTTTATAAGCGCGCTGAGGCGGGCAGAAGAACTCGCCATAGCGATGGAGAGCAGATGTTACCACGGCGATGACGGGCGAACGAGAATGAAACAGCTTGTGCTGGAAAAACGCGACTATATCGCATTCGCACTTACCGCAGTGACGGCTGCCGCCGTTATCACGCTTGCGGTATTCGGAATGTGATAACGTGGAGGCGAAAATGAGAAATATAGCTTTGCGGCTGATGTATGACGGCACGGCATATCACGGTTGGCAGAAGCAGAAAAATGATGCGACCGTTCAGGAGACGCTTGAAAAAGCGCTTTCCGGAGTATGCGGGCATACGGTAAAGGTAACAGGCTGCGGACGGACCGACGCCGGCGTACATGCAAAATGCTACTGCGCCGATTTCAAAACTGAATCACGGATACCTACAGACCGCATTCCGCTTGCCGTTAATACTCGCCTTCCAGACGATATAAGCGTTGTCGGCGCCGTTGATGCAGAAGAGGGCTTTAATTCAATATTATCGTGCGTGAAGAAGGAATATACCTATAAAATATATAACTCGCGTATAAAAAATCCTTTTTATAACAACAGGGCATATTTTTACCCGTCCCCGCTGAAAGTGGAAGTCGTGAGGAAAGCCGCGGCGCAATTTGTCGGTACGCACGATTTTGCAGCCGTGCGCTCGGTTGGCACCGAGACGAAGACAACGGTAAGAACGGTGTATTATTACGAAGTGGAGCAGAGGGACGATATTTTTACGCTTCGCGTGTGTGCCGACGGGTTTCTGTATAATATGGCGCGCGCCATGGCTGGAACGCTGATATATGCCTCCGAGGGGAAAATCGCACCTGAGGATATACCGAAGCTGCTTGAAAAGGGTGACAGAAGACTGACCGGTCCCACGGTGCCGCCACAGGGTCTTTATATGACAAAAGTATGGTATAATGGGATAGTAGGAGAGACGTTGTTCAAATAAAACTTACTGTTATATTTGAAAAAAGGTGATAAAATATCCGCGTAGCATTCCGGTAAAACCGGAATAACGCAATTATCCACAGAACTATTATTCGCGATACGTTTGGTTTGAGCCATTTTCCTCGTCTTGCTTGCGAAGGGAACAGGAAAAGGCGGCGCATTTTATCATTTCGGGAAATACGTAATTGTAAAACATCCGCAAAAGGTGTTGACTAATGGATAAGAGGAAAAAAAGA
>CALWWO010000050.1 GCA_944385265.1 uncultured Oscillospiraceae bacterium | reverse complement strand
TTCCTTGATCACAGTGCGTTACCTCCTTCGACGATATCCTCAATTTGAGCTTCCATATCGGCGGCAATAGATCTGTACGCTTCAGCATATTCGCTCTCTTCAATAGATTTTGCGCGTCCGATACGCTCCCTAGCACTGATTGAGAACAAGCGATCTATATCGGCGCCCTTTCCGAGTGCTTCGCGGCAGAGATCGTCATACTCAAGGATAAGCCCCATCAGCTTTGCCTGCCTGTCATATGACGAATACTGGTCCGTGTCCATGAAGGCGTTTTGCTGAAGGAAATCTTCCCTTATCATTTTTGCCGTCTCAAGAGTTAGCCTGTCGGATGGGGACAACGAGTCCTGCCCCACAAGCTTTACGATCTCCTGCAGTTCTGCCTCTGATTGCAGTATAGCCATGGCTTTTTCACGGTTTTGCAGGAAATCGGTCCCGATGTTGTCGTTGAACCACTTGCGGAGGTTATTGAGATACAGCGAGTAGCTGTTCAGCCAGTTTATGGCTGGGAAATGACGCGCATAGGCGAGAGAGGAGTCAAGTCCCCAAAAGACCTTCACTATACGCATAGTCGCCTGAGATACAGGCTCTGAAATATCACCGCCCGGAGGGGACACGGCGCCGATAGCGGTTAGAGAGCCGCGCCTTCCGTCGCTGCCGAGACATTCCACACATCCGGCGCGCTCATAAAACTGAGCAAGTCTCGACGCAAGGTAAGCGGGATATCCCTCTTCACCCGGCATTTCTTCAAGTCTGCCTGACATCTCGCGCAGAGCTTCAGCCCAGCGGGAAGTGGAGTCGGCTATAACGGCTACGTCATAGCCCATGTCGCGGAAATATTCCGCGATGGTGATGCCGGTGTAAATAGAGGCTTCGCGCGCCGCCACCGGCATGTTAGAGGTGTTTGCGATAAGTACGGTGCGCTTCATAAGAGATTCGCCCGTGCGCGGATCATTGAGCTCGGGAAATTCTTTAAGCACGTCCGTCATCTCATTGCCGCGTTCGCCGCAGCCAATGTATACGACGACGTCGACGTCCGACCATTTTGCAAGCTGATGCTGGACGACGGTTTTGCCGCTTCCGAAAGGACCGGGAACAGCGGCAGTACCGCCTTTGGCAAGCGGGAACATCGTGTCGATAACGCGCTGACCGGAAGAGAGTGGGACAGTGGGGACGAATTTGCGGACGTACGGGCGTCCTATGCGGACGGGCCATTTTTGCATGAGAGTGAGCTCCTGTTTACCTTCGCCGTCGAGCGCCAAAACGCAGACGGTTTCCTCTACGGTGAATTCCCCTCTTTTGATCGTCTCGACCGTACCGGAGATATTTGGCGGGACCATGATCTTATGGAGTACGGCGGCAGTTTCTGCGACAGTGCCGATAACGTCGCCGCCGGAGACATGATCGCCCTCCTTTGCAACGGGGATAAATTCCCATTTTTTAGTTCTGTTTAGCGCCGGTACTTCCATGCCTTTCTCTATAGTATCGCCTGAAATAGCCCGTATCTCTTCAAGAGGGCGCTGGATACCGTCGTAAATATTTTCAAGAAGACCGGGACCAAGCTCGACGGAAAGTGGCATATTGGTTGTAACGACTTCTGCGCCGGGACCGAGACCGGAGGTCTCCTCATATACCTGAATAGAAGCGCTGTCACCGGTCATTGTAAGTATCTCACCGATAAGCCGCTGATCACCGACACGGACAAGGTCGGCCATATTAGCGTCGCTAAGTCCGTTAGCTACGACGAGAGGACCGGAAACTTTGACGATTTTACCGCTCATATTGTTTACCTTCTTTCATTGGGAATCAGAGAATATTGGTGCCGACGGCTCGTTCGACGGCCAAATTGAGAGCGCTCTGTCCGAGACCAAGCGTACCGCCGGAGCCTGGAATGAGAATAATGGCAGGCGTCACGCTGTCCTTATATTTTTCGATATCGGAAGAAAGCGGCTCAAAAAAGCTTTCGGTCACATAAATGATAGCGTAGCTGCCGCTTGCCGCCAAGCGGCGGAAAGAGGCTTGCGCGTCTTCAGGACCTTCGACAGGGAAAACGTCAAGCCCAAGAGCGGAAAAGCCGATAATACTGTCTTTTTCGCCCAGAACAGCTATTTTATACATAAAAATCACGCAGCCTTTCTCGAATTGCTTCCGGAGACAGACCGGCAAACTTTCCGGTCATGATGATACGAGCCGCCGAGCACTCGTTTTCGACGGAGCAAACGTATGAAATGAGGACGGCTTCTCCAAAGCTTACGGATTTGGCGCCCCTCAAATAAGCGATAAGCGCGTTGTCGCAGAGCTTTTCGAACTCAGTCAGCTTTCCGTCGTTTACGGCTTTATCGCCGTATCTTGCCGCCTCGGCGAGGGGTGAATCGACGAAAAGCTCGGCAAACGGCGTTTTTTCATCAAAGGCAAGTATGAATTTTTCGGGCTTCAAATTGCCGCCGTCTACAAGAGCCTTGCGTAAAAACGCGGCGTCGCGCCCCATCCTCAGCGAACGAACAGCGGCGCGCAGATTCGCGCTGTCGATCATAAGTCTGCAGTATCCGGAGAAAAAGCGGCTGCCCCAGTTCTCTGCAAATTCGGAAAATTCGCTGAAATATGCACGGTCCAGAATAAAATCAGAAAGCTGTGGGTCGCCGGTGCGAGCCAGCGTATCCTTCGCGTCGGCTATAGCCTCGGCAAAGACCTCCGGCAGCGTATCCGTCTCGTTTTTATAAAAAGCGTCAGCCAGAGCGTTGGCGGATATCCTTCCGGAGCCGGACATGAGCCCGTCGGCGTCGGCGCCGGAGGCTTCGGCTTTTATAAGGACCTTGGCGTTATGATAGTCGTATTTAAGCTTGAATATGTCGATAAGAGCTTTGTCCGGGACAAGAGAAGAGAGTTCTTCCATGACATTTTCGCGTTTGGAGGAAAGGCTTTTCTCCAGCGTATTCATAGTTGCGCCGGCGACATTTCCATAGCCGCATTCTTCAAGTATTTTCGCCGCCTCATCGGCGGTTTTCGCGTCTATCATGCGTTCCGCCCTGTCTTTAGTCAGCAGCTTTGATTCACGTGCGCGGATAAGCGCCGTAATAAACAAATAATCAGTGTCCTTGATTTTTTTCGACAAGATTCGACCTCCTCTTTAAAACAGGATCAGTCAAACAAAATTTTAGCTACCTCGGCGGTAAGCTCGTTTTTATGTTCGTTTACAAGAGCTTCAAGGGAGCAGTTCGTCTCTACCATTCCGTCCGACAGTATAAGACCGCCGCGAATATCCCGCGTCGTATCCGACAGAGAGAGCGAGCCAGTTTTACCTCTTGACGACAAAAGCCCGTTTGCAAGACGGCAAACCTCGCCGCCGAATTTGTCGCGGTCGGCAGGGGAGAGGATAAGCTGCTCCGTACCGCTGCGCGAAGCGCTATAGGCGAGCTTAGCCAGAAGCGCCGTATATTTATCGTCCGGCAAGCTTCTCAGTATAGAAATCGCGCGTTCAAAAGCAAGGGAGACGATCTCTTGCTTTTCCTTTAAAATTTGCTTTCCAGCGTCAAGCCTTGCGCTGCTTGCCAGCCGCTCAAAATGACGGTCAGCCGCAATTTTTCCTTCGTCAACGATCTTGTTGTACTCTTCAGCGGCAGCTTTTTCATAGCTTTCGCTGATTTCCGCGCAGACGGCTGCGGCTTCGCTGTTTATAGCGTCGATCTCAAGCTGTGTGTCGGAAGCTATGCGATCAGTGATTTTTTCGATACCGTTCATAATAGAAAACCAACCTTAATCAAGTTTAATCATCTGATATAGAGCAGCATAAGGAAAGACGCGAGAAGTGAAAGGATCGCGTAAAATTCAACGGTAACGCAGAGGATCATGCCCTTTGACCAGTCGTTCGGCTTCTTGGCGACGATATTGATCGAGGATGCGGCGACGCGCGCCTGGAATATGGCGGATACAAGACCGCCGATAGCCATCGGAAGGCACGCGATGAAGAAACGAAGTCCCTCTGTGATGGTGAGGTCAAGGTGCGTTCCGGAAAAAGCGCCCATCTGAAGAAGCGCGTAGAACGCGATGACAAGACCGTAAAGTCCCTGAGTACCGGGGATGACCTGAAGCATGAGACATTTTGAAAACTGAGACGGATCTTCGCAAAGAAGACCTGCGCTTGCTTCGCCGACCATACCCGTACCCTTTGCGCTACCGCAGCAGCACAAGATTGCTGAAAGACCGGCGCCTAAAAACGCCAGTGAGGTTCCGCCGAACACTTCTAAAAGATTCATCATTTTACTTTTCCTCCTTGAGTGAGACAAAATTTGTTTTTATTTTTAAAGGGGTAAAAGGCTTTCCGCCCTCCTTATAAAATTTACCGAAGAACTCAAGATACTGAAGCCTTGCCGAGTGAACGTACGTGCCTATGATATTTAATCCCATGTTAAAAGCGTGCCCGATGAGGAATATTATCGTAAAGGCAAAGATGTTGCCGCTCATGGAGCCTAACATATTGACGATCGTGGCGATAACGCCGCCGGCAAGCAACAGCGTCATCAGACGTGAGTACGACAGGATATCGCCGAAATACGACGTTATGTCATAAAGGCTGGCTATGCCGCTAAAAAGCTTTGCAAAGATGTTTTTTTTCGACCTGCCCTGGGTGAGAATTAAAGCCGCGACACCGGCAAGCGCAACGTACCAGTTTCCTGTGACGGCACCAACTCCGATACCGGCAAACAGCAGCCACCAGCTGCCTATATCGAATACGGCATCCCAAAAGTGACCGTCGCGTATCAGCATATATGCTTTTATAGCCATGCCGACCACGATCTGGAACATCCCGATAGCGGCTGCGATGAGAAGGACGGTTAGGGGATCGCTCATAGGATCGATGACCGGATGGATCAGATAATTGAGAACGCCCGGCAGAGAGGTGACTTCTTTGCCGAATATCCCGGCGACTGATGTTATAAGGTTCCCAAAGAAAGCGCCTGTAAATAGCCCGACGACCGCAGACCAGAAGCCGCATTCTCCTATAAGCTTAAAAAGGTTTCCTATCGTCCCCTGAGGTCTAAACTTAAAAGTGACGATAAGGGAGGCAAGCATCAATATTATGCCGTAACCCAAATCGGCGTACATAATACCGAAGAATATCGTAAAAAACGGCATGATGAGCGGGTTAGGGTCGATACCGTCATAAGACGGGAGGGAGTACATTTCAGTGACTGTTATAAGCGGCGCTGCTAGTGGACCGTTTTTAAGTTTTACAGGCACATTCGGTATATCCTCCTCAGTCGGATCGGATACCTCATATGCACAGCAGAAATCTTTAAGAGTATCGACTGTTTTATCGAGCAGCGGAGCCTCCACCCACCCTTCAAGGATAAAAGCCCTGTCCGTCGACAAAATATTGAGCTTAGCTTCCTCTTTTGCGATAGCGATTTCAACATTGTCGATATACAGGCGAAGACTTTCGCGGCTACTCTCAAAGGATTTTATTTCCTCTACTTTTTTAGTTATGTTGTTACGGCATGTTTTTAGCTCGACATTCAGGGATGAGATGATCTCTGATGCAGTTCCGGAATAACCGTCGAAAGACGATTTCGAAAATCCGGATTTTCTCAGCGCATCGTCTACGCCATCAGCTTCAGATCTATGGTATATCACGGTGATATAGTGACAGTTTTGGTCGGACGATACAACAAAAAGCTGTGAAGCTTCGGCATGCTCGTAAAGCGCCGTTTCAAATTCGTGTATGTCAGATGTAAATGGAAGAGTGCCGAAGATCACACCCGTAGTTTCGGTGCCTGCAGTTTGCAAAGGGATATCGAGAGACTCCCACGGCTTAAAGGACGCTATTGCAGAACGCAGCCTGCTCTCTTCAGCGTGAAGGCGAGCAAGCTCGCTTTCGTCAGCCTTTAGAGCCTCTGAGACGGATTCGGCAAGCTCATGGTTTTGCGCGTCGAAAAGCTCATCTTTCGACACAGGACGTTTTTGGGGGAATAGCCCCGATTTTTTTGGAGAATATTTGTTCAATATCTCCATCGAGCCTTTAAGCTTTTCGCTGAGCGCACGAAGCTCTGAAAGCGACGTTTCATCAGGCTTCAAAAGAGCTGGGACTTCTGTTTCATCCAAAGCCTGCGACACGTCGAATATCTCCGTGCTGCCTATAAGCTGCAGCTGGCTCAAAAGCTCCTCTCTCTCGCTCAAAAGACCGCAAAGACGCAACTTTTTCATTTTAACTATCGACATCAGCCTTCCACGACCCTTCTCGCAATGAGTGCGGCGGCGCTGTCAAGCCGCGTCTCGGCTTTCGCACGCATGGCGGCGCACTTATTCAATGTATTGTCGCGCAGCTCCTCGGCATACGTAAGCGCTCTGCTCTCCGCACTCTTCATAAGAGCTTCGACTTCTGCCTCGGCTTTTGCGCGTGAATTGTCGGTCATGACTTTGCCATCGGCTTTTGCCGCTGCAATCAGCGCCTTTGATTTTTGCTGAGCGTCCGCTTTATCGCGGCGCGCCTTTTCCTCTGCGGCGGTGACCGCTTTTATGGCGTCAAGGGACATATGAGTAGCACCTCCCCGGAAAATATTGCGTTTTTTAACAAATAAAATATAGCATAAAATTCATATACTGACAAGCTTAAATACGAAAGAGTTAATAATATGTTAAGGCTTGATCGCATTTGCTGAGCGGAATTTAAAATAGAGGCAGCTAATGAGTTTCAAAAACAAAAAGCATGGTATACGTTTGCCTATAGCAAAAAATGAAAAACGGTTTGTGAAAAGTATTGACAATTATCCGGAATAATATATAATAATATAGCTTGTGTAAAAAAATTACAGGCATTCCTTGTCCCTGTGTGTCGACGGGGACCATAAGTCCAGAAGGAGGTGCAAAGAAATGGCAAAAACATCCGAAAACTACGAAGTCTTGTATATCATCGACCTGGATAAGGGCGAAGAGGGTATCGCGGCTATCGTGGCAAGATTCAAAGAGCTTATTGAAGCAAACGGTACGATAAGCGAGCTTGACGAGTGGGGAAAGCGCAGAATGGCTTATATGATAAACGATAAGCCGGAGGGATATTATGTCCTTGTTAAATTCACGTCCGCGCCTGATTTCCCGGCGGAGCTTGATCGTATCATGAGGATCACGGACGGAGTTATGCGCTCCCTGATCACTGTGGCGGAGTAAGGGGGAAATATCATGCTAAACCATATCACCCTTATGGGAAGACTCGTTAGAGATCCTGAGCTTCGCCGCACTCAGAACGGAACGCCGGTCGCTTCGTTCACCATCGCGGTAGACCGCGATTTTGGTTCAAAAGACGGCGATAAACAGACTGATTTTATCGACATTGTCGCATGGAGGAATACGGCGGAATTTGTTTCCAGGTATTTCACTAAGGGAAGAATGGCTGTCGTCAGCGGCAGGCTTCAGATCCGCGATTGGACGGATAGGGACGGCGGCAAGCGCAGAAGCGCGGAAGTCGTCGCCGACAACGTCTATTTCGGCGACAGTAAGAGAGAGCAGTCAGGCTCCGGTGATTTTGCGCCGCAGTCAGGCGGGCAGTCGTACGGAGGGCAGTCATACGGCGGGTATACCTCGCCTGTCACCGCGTCCGATTTTGCGGAAATGGATGACGATGACGGTGATTTGCCGTTTTAAGCAGCCGAGTTACTTTAATAAGATTTTTGAGAATAGGAGGATTGCCGAATGGCAGCAGAAAGAGACAACAAAGTCCGTATACGTAAAAGAAAAAAAGTTTGCCAGTTCTGTGTTGACAAGTGCCAGCACATCGATTATAAAGATACGGCAAGGCTTCGCCGCTATCTGTCAGAGCGCAGCAAGATCCTGCCCCGCAGGACGACAGGCACATGCGCTATGCATCAGCGCCAGCTTACGGAGGCTATAAAGAGAGCACGTCAGATCGCGCTTCTGCCGTATGTTACCGACTGATAAAACGGCGGATTAAATATAGCTTGAATACAAAAGCAGGTAGAGTTATCTACCTGCTTTTGCATTGTAAATAAGCTCCGAAGCAAAAGCGCTTCGGAGCTTTATGTCAGAATATCAGAACATGATCTTGTTCATGCGGTCTATCTGCCGACCGTCTTCGTCATATACGCCGGGGTATATGCTCATGGGACCGCCCATTGTGGTGCACGGAATGAAATAGAGCTTTCCGCACTCTCTGCACGCGCGTTCGACCTCGCGGGCAATAAGCTCCTCAGTCCAGTCTTCGACATCTACGACGCCGTTGTTGATATCGCCCATAAACGATATTTTGCCGCCGTATTTTTCTATAAGCTCAGGTACGTTGTTTTCCGTAAGACAGCCCTGGAAGACGTCGATACCCATATCTATCATCGACGGGACTAGGTTAGCCGCATACGAGTCGCTGTGGTGAACGATTATCTGGACGCCGTTTTCCTTGTATGTACTGTACAGCCGTTTAAAAGCCGGCGCGATAAACTCATTGAACATATCCGGCGACATGAAGGAAGACGTCTGCGTGCCCCAGTCGTCGTGGTGGAAGATAAGCTCGGGTCTAAAATATTTGCATTGGAGCTTTGCATACTCGACCTTCCAGTCGGTAATATAATCTATAAGAGCATGCATCTCCTCCGGCTCCTCATAGAAATTTATCAGACAGTCGTCGATCCCCATAAGGTAATGAGCCTGTTCAAATATGCCGGGAGCGCACATGAGAGTGACAAATTGCTCGTTCGTGTCGATACCGTCGCGTGCGGCAGCAAATTTGAGCCACTCCTCTTCAGGGTAATCGAGCGATGGGGCTTTTACGACGTCGCGCCATTTTGTGATATCCTTTATGACCTTGTGCTCGTCGTCATGTACGGGGAACGGACCCGGCGTGCCGACGGCGTAGCGTATGGTGACGCCCCAGTTTGTTTTCCACTCCTCTCCCATCTTGCCACGCGGAGAGGCGGCAGATACGGGATCGCCGCGCAATATGCCAAAGGCTTCAAATCGATTTACAAAACGATCGGGATTGCCTCCGTGTATTGTTTCAAGAAAGTTCTGGCGTTTAGTCAGCATAAAATAAATACCCCCATGACCATATAGATATCTATGATAATTATATGACCTTGGGGGCTGAAAATCAACATTTATTTTACGGACGCAAAAACGCCGGCTTTAAAACTTCTGTCAGCTTACGCGCAGAAGCGGTGTTTTCCGATGACCACTATAAGCGGACGGGACCATATCCACGAGCTTGTCGCCGTGGCAGGATTAAAATAATATATCGCGCCTCCGCTAGGATCCCAGCCGTTTAACGCGTCGCGCGCAGCCGAATATGCCGAATCGGCTACAGGCTCATCAAATTGTCCGTCGTCAATACAGCTGAACGCGCCGGATTGATAAATGACGCCGGACAGCGTATTCGGAAACGACGGATGCTCCATCCTGTTCAATACAACCGCGCCGACCGCGACCTGACCGACGTACGGCTCTCCGCGCGCCTCTGCTGATATCAGCCGCGCGAGCAGCGCGACGTTGTTGTCGTACGTAGTAGAGCCGGTATCAACTATGCCGAGCGCGGCAAGCGTCTGACTGCCGACGATTCCATCAGCGGTAAGTCCGTTCTTGCGTTGAAAGGACAGGACTGCCGATTCGGTGCGGCTGCCGAAGATACCGTCGATGTCGCCGCTGTAATATCCCCAGTTTGACAGCTTCTGCTGTATCTGCGTAACTACCGAGCCGGTAGAGCCGCGCCTGTATGATGCGGCGGACGCGCCTGTATATGCGTAAAGACAGAACACAGAGCTCACTGCCGCAATAAGCGCCAGGCAGAGCATAAATTTTCTGAATTTCATATAAATCCCCATTTCATGATGCGAAGAGGACATAAAAATCCCCCGCAGACTGGTTTTGTAACTATTCTGTGGGGGATTTTTTAATTTATGTTATGTAATTTTTGGAACGATCATTTTTTCCGTGTAAACGGAAAGAGCGGTTTTCCGTTTAAAACCTCAAAATAATCCTTCTGATTTTCCTTCAAAAGCTCCGGCGTGTTTAATCCGTACGGACATTTTGAGACGCAGTGACCGCAATTTAAGCAGTTGTCGATATTCCGCATCTCATTCTGCCAATGCTCCGTCATAAACTGCTCCGTAGGGAAGCGGCGGATATTGAACGACATCCTCGCGCAGTCTCTTATGTATATCCCGGCGGGACATGGCATACAGTATCCGCAGGCGCGGCAGAACTGACCCGACAGCATCTCGCGGTCGGCTGCGATTATCTTCTCAAATTCCTCAGTCATTATGGGCGGATTTTCGTTAAAGCTGATAAATTCATCGAGCTCGCTTTCTCGCTGGATGCCCCATATCGGCAGCAGATTGTCAAACTGCGCCTGATACGCATACGAGGCGGCGGCGTTCGTCAAAAGACCGCCGGACAGCGATTTCATTGCGATAAACCCAACGCCAGCCGCTTTGCAGTCGTTTACAAGCTTTATGTCGATATCGCTCGACAAATAAGAAAACGGAAACTGGATAGTTTCGTAAAGCCCGGACTGAAGCGCCTCGTTTGCGACGTAGATGAGATGATTGCTTATGCCGATGTGCCTGATGATGCCTTTTTCCTTGAGCTCGACGAGAACATCGTAAAGTCCCGCCTCGTCGCCGGGCTTTGGACAGTACGACGGGTTGTGGAGCTGGAAGATGTCGATATAATCGGTCTTCATCATCCGCAGGCTGTTTTCGATGTCTTTCCTAAGTCCCGCAGCGTCCTGTGCGCCGGATTTCGTGGCGATATAGATCTTGTCACGCACGTCGGAGAGCGCTGCGCCGATTTTCTCCTGACTGTCGGTGTAGCCGGCGGCGGTGTCGTAAAAATCGATGCCGTTGTCATACGCCTTGCGCAGCAGATACACCGCCTCATCCTTTGATATCCGCTGGATAGGGAGCGCGCCGAAACCGTTTTTGTTTACGGTTATGCCGGTGTTGCCTAAAGTGACCTTTACCATAGTGACCTCCTTATAAATAATAGAATATAAGCGGGGAAACGAGACCAAAGCCTCGAACGATCACACATTGAATCTGAACAGGACGACGTCGCCGTCCTGCATCACATAATCTTTGCCCTCAGAACGTACAAGTCCTTTTTCCTTCGCGGCGACCATAGAGCCGCACGCCTTTAAATCGTCGAACGCGACGATTTCAGCCCTGATAAATCCGCGCTCAAAATCAGAATGTATCTTACCGGCTGCCTGCGGCGCTTTAGTACCGTTTTTTATCGTCCACGCGCGCACTTCGTCAGAGCCCGCCGTGAGAAATGATATGAGCCCCAAAAGCGAGTACGAGCATTTTATGAGGCGGTCAAGCCCCGACTCTTCGATACCAAGCTCCTCAAGGAACATCGCCTTGTCCTCGTCGGCAAGTTCGGCGATCTCCTGCTCCGTTTTGGCGCATATGGGGAGCACCTGAGCCCCCTCGCTCTCGGCAAATTTAAGGACCTGATTGTAGTAAGCGTTGTTCTCAAGACCGTTTGAAAATGCGTCCTCGTCTAAATTCGCGGCGTATATCACGGGCTTGAGCGTCAGAAGCTCCGACGTTGCGATGATCTCATGATCCTCGTAGGAACACTCAAAGCTTCTCGCCGGCTTTCCGCTGTCAAAATGCTCCATCAGCTTTTCAAAAAGCTCAGCCTCGTGCAAAAATTTGCGGTCGCCTTTCGCGGCTTTTTTCGCCTTTTCGATGCGGCGGCTCACCATTTCCATGTCAGCCATGACAAGTTCAAGATTTATCGTCTCGATATCGCGCAGCGGGTCTGCCGAGCCTTCTACATGGACGACATTTTCATCGTCAAAGCAGCGGACGACATGGACGATAGCGTCAGTCATGCGGATGTTCGACAAAAATTTGTTTCCGAGCCCTTCGCCCTTTGACGCGCCGCGCACAAGACCTGCTATATCGACAAATTCGATGACCGCCGGAGTGTACTTTTTCGGCGAGTACATCTCGGCGAGAAAATCGAGCCTGGAGTCCGGCACCGTTACCATGCCGACATTCGGCTCTATCGTGCAAAACGGGTAATTTGCGCTCTCCGCGCCGGCGTTTGTAATGGCGTTAAAAAGAGTGGATTTTCCGACGTTCGGAAGTCCTACTATCCCTAATTTCATAAATTTACATTTCCTCCGGAGAATATTCATAAAAATACATCTTAATTATACCGCCGAATACGTAAAAACGCAAATACAAATGGCGTTTTGCGGAAATACTAAAGCGTACATAGAGCGTATATAACGCATTTTATTAGGATAAAGAGGAGATGACCGAAAATGGACAAGGTGGCTTTTTACGATACGAAGCCGTACGATAGAATATGGTTTGATAAATTAAAGGACAAATACGGAATAGACATAAAATATATAGAGAACAGGCTGTGCGAGGATACGGCTGTTCTGTCAAACGGATGCCGCGCCGCCGTTATATTCGTAAACGACGTGCTCGATGCGAAAACGGCGCGGAGCCTGTTGAGAAACGGGCTGCAATGCGTCGCGCTGCGCTGCGCCGGCTACAACAATGTCGATCTCAAGGGCGCCGAAAAGCTGAAGCTGTACCGCGTGCCGGCGTATTCGCCGGCAGCCGTGGCTGAACACGCGATGGCGCTGCTTTTGACGCTTAACCGCAAGACGCATAAGGCGTATAACCGCACAAAAGAGCATAATTTCAGTCTCAAGGGGCTTTGCGGCTTTGATTTAAACGGCAAAACGGCAGGTATCATAGGCACCGGCAAGGTTGGACAGGCGTTTTACAATATCTGCCGCGGTTTCGGCATGAATATCGTAGCGTACGACCCGTATCCCACATACGGGTTGGGGATAGAATATGTCGATTTCGACGAGCTGTGCAGCCGCTCCGACGTGATATCGCTCCACTGCCCGCTCACGAACGAGACGTGGCATATGTTGAACGGAGCGGCTTTTTCCATGATGCGCCGCGGAGTATACATTATAAATACGTCGCGCGGCGCGCTTATCGACAGCGAAGCGCTTCTCGACGCGATAAAGGACGGCAAGGTCGGCGGTGCTGGGCTCGATGTGTACGAGGAGGAGAGCGACTTTTTTTATGAGGACGTCTCCGACGAGGTCATAGACGACGATACGCTGGAGATGCTCCTATCGCAGCCGAACGTGCTCGTGACGTCGCATCAGGCATTTTTGACGAAAGAGGCGCTTTACGCCATAGCCGACGAGACGCTTTCAAATCTCCGCTGCTTTTTTGACGGGACGCCGTCTGAAAACGAGATCAAGGCGGGCGCAAACGTGAAAGCGTGAGGAAAAACATAATCCTGCCGCAGGATAGCACCCGCAGCAGGATTATATAGGTAAGCTTTTATTTTTCACTCATTGTAAACGTGTCGAAAACGCTATTTCAGCTCCGCGCCCCGTATGGCGATGTACGATCCGCCGGCGAGTACCGCCGAGATGACTGTGAACGTCAAAGCGGGCAAGTACGGATTTACCCTCCCGCCGCCGACAAAGCCTAACGCCCGCGCCCAAAAGGTATTTACGGCGTTTATGATGCCGTCAGGTATCGCATATGAGTAAATGGCAAGCAGTATTGATACGGCGATCAGAACGATACCGAGGATGATAAAGCCATTTTTTCCCAACCTGTGTGCAAGCAGACGGAAGAAATAGCACACAAAGCCTATCATGAAGTAAAGCGCAAGACTCCACAGCCAGTTCGCCACAGCGCTGTCAGTGCCGTAGATCTGCTCAAAGAGGCTGCTCGACTCGTTAAAGAAGAGCGGCATCAGCCGCGATATCAAAAGGTCGCAGGAAGACAGCGCAAGGGCGAGAAAGATTATGAGAGACACCGTCCCTGCGAATATGTATTTCCGCGTAAAACCGTTTTGCAGCAGCGTTTTGAAATCGTCTCCCATCCCCATACAGCCAACTATCGCAAGAAATATCACGCTGCTTATCTCTTGCCCGTTGAACGTCACGTCTTCCAGACCGATAGTGAACGCCAGTATCGTCGCAATAACGGCGACAAAGCCGTACTGGATGCAGTAAAAGTACAAAACATATTTGATCGATGTCGCGCACTCGTAAAATGCGATCGTTTTTAACTTGTTCATGTCATATACCGCCTTTCTCTGTAAGCTTTACAAACAGCTTTTGCAGGTTCATCGGCGAGAACGCAAGTCCGCTGCCGTCAGAAAGCTTCTCTTTTTCGCCCATGATATACGCTATCTTGAGGTTTCCGAGCTCGTCGCACCCGATGACGTTTTTGCCCGCGCAGTACATATCGACCTCCTGCGCGTGACCCGATACGCTGTAGCCTGACGAAAGAAGCGACTCGGCGTTATCGCAGAGCAGTATCTTGCCGCCGTCGATCAAAACGACCTCCTCGATAAGGCTCGCGACCTCTTCGATGAGGTGCGTCGCGATAATTATCGTCCTCTCGTTTAGCTCGTAGTCCTTTAAAAGCAGCTCGTAAAAAAGCTCTCTGTGATTTGCGTCAAGCCCCAGCACCGGCTCGTCGAAAATGACGTACGGCACGTTCAGCGCAAGCGCGACCGTAAGCTTGAAAATCGACTGATATCCGCGCGACAGTGCCCGGAACTTTTTGCTTGTGTCGAGACCGAACCGCTTTGCGATCTCAAACGCCTTTTCCGCATCGAAGCAGTCGTAGAACCGCCCGATCCACTTAAAATGCTCTCGCACCTTTAGATCGCCGTCGTAAAGATTCGCCTCCGTCATGCAGTGCAGCTTTTCATGCACCTGCATGTTTTCCCGCGCCGGAAGCCCGTCGATCATCACTTCGCCGCCGTCCGGGAATATGCGGTTTGCGATTATATTCAAAAGCGTCGTTTTGCCGGCGCCATTCCTGCCTAAAAAGCCGTATATCTTGCCCGATTCAAACGAAAACGAGACGTTGTCTAAAGCCGTCACCTTACCGTATTTCTTCGTGACATTTTTGATCTCAATCGCGTTCATCGTTAAATCCCCTTTCTATAAGAGATATGATATCCTCCTTGGTCATTTGAAGCTTTTTCGCCTCCGCGATGAGAGCTTCAACATACCGATCGTAAAACTGCGTCTGCCGTGATCGGCGTATTTTTTCGACAGCGCCGGTTTTTACAAACATCCCTAAACCTCTTTTCTTATAAATAATCTCCTCGTCCACAAGCATGTTCATACCCTTTAAAACGGTGTGAGGATTGATATTGAACAGAGCGGCAATCTCGTTCGTCGACGGTATCTTCGTCTCCTCAGGGAAGATACCGGTAAAAATCGAATCCTCAAGCTGTTCCGCTATCTGTATGAAGATGGGCTTTTCCGAATTTGGATTTATGTTCAAGCGATCCGCCTCCTTTATCGCGATAATATACATTCGAATGTTTGATAGTTTGTTAGTTGAGTAACTAACTACCCGTCATCCATAATATAACCGATGCAAAGGGCATTGTCAACCCTTTTTTCAAAAAATTTTTGCCGCGGCTTTTTGGCGTTTTATATAACACTGACCCGCCGCCCGAACCGCAAATACGGCATCGCATACCCTGCACGACCGAAAAACGATACGCCGCCAAGATTTTCGACACGACACTTCGTTCCATGCCACGCACCGGCACACTGCGAAAAGCCGAAAATAAAAAACCGCCGCACTTTAATAAGTACGGCGGCAAAGCCCGATGGTATTAAATTTTAGCCCCGCGGATACCGGATACCTGCGACCTCCGATTTTCCGTAGTATTCCGAGTATCTGCGTCACGGCGTGTGTATAACGGCGGTCTCGGTAGAGCTCTCGCCGGACTCGCTGTATTCGACCGTGTAGCCGAGGCTTTCAAGCTCCTCTGTAAGCTCAGCTGGTATGATTATTAGATACTCCCCGTCGCCGTACGGCTCTGCGCCGTATCCGTCGAGTAGCTCCGGAAGCTCGCCCGATATATTTACAACGGCGTAGTAATCCAAAAGCGCGTCAGGACTGTAAAAAGTGCCTCCGCCCGCTGTACTCTCAGCGCTCGTTATGATCTGGTCTTCGGCGACCGACTCGTCGCTTTCTGCCGATTTACCGACATTGAACTGAGCGGCACTGCCCGATGGAGTAGATTCTGCCTCGTAATAATTTGCGCCGTTTGCCTCGCCGCTTAATGAAGTGTCCGTTATCCGGCTCGGTAGATATATCGACATAGCGACGATCAAAACAGCAGCAGCTGCGACGATCCCGTGTACGCGTGCTGAAAACAGACCGTGTTTTCTTTTTCTGCTGTGCGGGGGAGTTTCTCCTGCCTGCGGCGTACTATCTTCGGTCCGCGGCGCGGGCATGCTTTTTACGACGACCATGACGTTTGCGGCAAGCTCCGCCGGAGGCTTCGCGATCTCGGAGTCCCCGCCGTCAAATGCCTCCTCGTATATTCTTAAAAGCGCGGCGCAATG
>CALWWO010000049.1 GCA_944385265.1 uncultured Oscillospiraceae bacterium | reverse complement strand
ACGCTGATATTTCCCGCTCGGTTTGTCCCTCCTTTCGTCGTCGCGTATCAGCCCAACGGCTCCCCATATATCGAATGTATCCGGTTTGCCCTATACTGCGCCGCCGTTATCTTGCGCCGCTTTCTTTTTCAAAGAGCAAGCAAGAGGTTTAAGTCAGCAAATCAGCGGAAAGGGGGACGCTGCTTGCGTGATTATCTCAAACCTTAAATGAAAGGACAGCCCGCATAAGACGCGAACGCAAGCGGTCGCGTATGTCCTCGTCTATGCCCCAGTAGGTGTTTCCGCGCTCGTCACGCAGCTTCCGCATAGACAGGGACGCTATGTAACTTTCATAATGCTGTACGACAATGTTCATAGCTTCCAGGTCGCCCTTTGTTGCGGCTATGATTACCGGATAAGGCAGCAAGCCGCTTTCAGCATTTTCTTTATTACTAATCTTCGTAGTCATAGGCACGTTCCTCCAAATAGCGTTTTAACAGCTTAATAGAGCTTGTCCTGCGGGTCTGTACTGTTGTCCTCGGAATGTTGCAGAATTTTGCAATTTCCCGTTCACTCATATCAAAGAAGTAATACAGCAATACGATTTCCCGCTTTTCTTCCGGCAAACTGTGTAGGGCTTCGGCAAGCAGTTTCGCAGTAATCTCCTTGCCACCGACAACGAAAGACTGTTCCGCTTCATCATCTGCAAAATATTCGTCGCAAACGAAAAGCTGTTTTTCTTCTTCCGGCGACAAATCAGAAAAAGTGACTTCGCGTAATTGCCGCTGCTTTGTATCCCTATGGGCGTTCATAGCTTCTCGCTTTAACGCCAGTTTACAAAAGCCGTTAAAAGCACAACGGATTTGCCATTGGGTACGATTAGGTTCGTTCATGTTCTCACCTCCTTTCGCTGCCGCGAAAGCGGTGGATTTTGAAATGTCCCCTTTCGTAAACCCTCAAACCAAAAAACTTGATTTTGGACGTTGATTTTTGATGATTTCTTAAAAAAACTTTTGAAAAAATACAAAATACGCCTGTCTGCATTTTGCAGACAGGCGTAAAGGAAATATTAAAAGTATAACAGTGATTTAACAGTTCATCTATATAGCCGAAACATTCCGTTGTAAGGGGTGGGCTTTTTTTGATAAGTAGCAGTTAATAGGCGGAAGATAATAAATGAAAAAGGACATGGGAATACCTCCTTGATACCGCCATATCCTTAATTAGCTTTCCAACGTATTGCTTATATGTGAAATATAGCAGTTTAATCTATCTCATAAACAGAAAAGAGCCGATAACCACATTGTCTGTGTGTTATCGGCTCTGCGTCTTAGCGTCTGGCTCTGTGATAACTGATACATTTAATTTGTTTGCTCTAATTAGCATTTCTTGTTTGCATTTTGGACAGTAGAGAGGGAAGTTTTCAAGTATTGTATCTTCCCTTAATCTTACTCTTGTTTTACCACCACATAACGGACATAAAATCCATTTGTCTACTTGCATTGCACCACCTCAATCTTATGTATCGGGAAATAAACCTTACTTTTCCAAACGGTAAAAAACACTTCGGGCAAGTATTCCTATCATTACAGCAATCACTGATGTAGCAATCAAAACGATATATAAACTATTAGAAAATGTATCAAATAGCAAACCATAAAGAGATTGCCCTAAAGGTTGTGCGCACATTGTAAGTGTCATAGTGTAGGCTGTTACCTTTCCAAGTAAATGGTTAGGTGTTTTCCTTTGCGTCGCAGATAGTACAAAAATTGAAAATATCGTAATCAGTAATTGAAGTAACATCACGCAAACTGTGATAACGAAGTAGCATATCATTGAATTAAAATTAAACAAGAATACAAGCCCTATCGGGATAAGAGATATTCCGGAAACAACAAGCAGAAGATATAATTTGCCTGTTTTTAGTCGGTTTGCAATCAATCCGCTGATTATTCCTCCGACTATTCCAGCTCCCGCCATAAGCCCCTCGGCTGTTCCGTAAAGTTCACTACTCAACCGTAAAATAGTCCGTATCATATATGGCATACCAATGGTAATGATTGAAACAATGAAAAAATTATAAAATGCCATTACCAACATAGTGTGTAAAATGTCGGGCTGTTCTTTCGACATAAATTTAATACTTTCCTTGAAATCGCTTTTTACGATTTGCAGCATACTTTCTTGTTGCTTTAGTTTTTCAAAAGGTATGCGGATAAAAACTTCCAAAATTGCTGATAGGAAAAAACAAATCCCACTTACATAGATAATCGGTATAGCTCCGAAAAACCCGTATAATATACCGCCAAGAATAGGACCAATGAGGTTTGCAAGCATGGTTACTTGATTGACAACCGAATTTGCTTTTACAAGATTTTTTTCCTCTTGCAGTAATGGAACACTTGAATTAACTGACGGAGTATAACACGCCTGTATAATTGATAAAAGGACTAATACGGTAGCAATCAGGGGAACAGCATTTTTATCCGAAAGGATAAATCCAAAGCCCAACACTAAAAACGAAGTCAAGAAATCAAGGACTACCATGATATTTCTGCGGTTTACGCGGTCGGCAATCATACCGCCAAAAGGCGAAAGTATAATCGTTGGAATGACTGCAAACGCTGTTACTGCTCCAAAAATCGTTGCAGAGCCAGTAATATCCAATACATACAAGGCAAGTGCAAAACGAAGAATAGAATTTCCAAACAGAGAAATAAGCTGTCCAATTACTACCATAACAAAGTTTCGATTAAAAAGTTTTTGTTTGTTTATCATCGTCCTTTTCTCCATTTCTATTTTTTTCGCACAAAGAGTAGTTCTGCCGTCTGTATTGCAAGTATAATTCCACCGCCAATTAAGCAGGCTTTTGCCGCTTTGTGTTGTCCTTTTTCCTCTAACGGAATATAGCTTGCCATAAGCCCTATACCTGTTGCGAATGTAAGAGATTTGGATAAAAAGCGTACTGGGCGAAATTTCCATGCGTAATTCATAGATTTATCAAAAGCTGTCGCTGCTCCCTCAACAGTTTTTTCAATAGTATCTCCAAATTGCTCCATAACTTTTTCAAGTCTTTCTTCTGTCATAAAAATTACCTCCTTAAATACATTTGGTTGGTATGAATATAGATATAAAAAAGGCTATGCCATAAAATAATACCTAACGAATGAATGTATAAATGTTTTATAAAAGCACCTTTTACAAGGTACTTTTATAGTTACTCTGCGATTTCTTTTATGTGTCGTTCGACAAGCTCTTTCACTTCACTATCAAACAACGGTAATCCCATAGTATCTAAAATAGTGCTAAGACAATGAAACTTATTTTCTATTTCTGCTGCGGAAGCCGGATAAATTGACGGCGATAACCAACAATCACTAAGTAATGGAATTAACTCGGACAATTCCTTTGCATAGCTTGTTTTGATTGAACCATCATGTTGTCCTTCTTCTATCAACTCTAACCATAGAGGGGAAATCAAGCGTCTATCAGTATCAATCATTCCGGCTAAAATACGTGGATTTTTTAGAACAGGAAGTGTGTGCTTACTCAATTCTGCTCGTTCTACGTCTGCATAATTGATTTTGATAACTTCACGCATTTTCTGTAATCCGTTCAAATCATCACGTTTTTTAACAAGAGTAAAGGGGTTATTATCAAAAAACATTTTCTCACCCAAAGCGTCCATAATTTCTTCTTTGGATTTGAAATGATGATAAATTGCACCCTTTGTAAGTCCCCCAAGTTCATTTACAATGTCCTGAATAGTTGTATTATCATATCCTTTCTCCATGAATAGTCGTTGAGATACTTCCAGTATCTTCTCAATCGTTACTTCGGGGTATTTATTTCGCGCCACGCCAATCCTCCTTTTTGTTATCATTCGTTTGGTATGTAATTCTATTATATACAGCATAGAGAGATTTGTCAAGATACATTCGGTAGGTATTTATTTGCCGTATAAAGACCTATAATATGCTCTATTTCTATCCATACTATGATGTGTGTAATCATATCTCGAAAGGGAGATGAAATATACAATGTAGTTGGGTGAAATGATTATGAAGCAGAACAAAGAAAAGTTTGATTTTAAGGCTTTCGGACAGGCTATCAAAGCAGCAAGAAAGGCAAAGGGAATTTCTCGCAACCAGTTAGCGGATAAGCTGAACATTGCACCGCGATATATCGCGTCCATTG
>CALWWO010000048.1 GCA_944385265.1 uncultured Oscillospiraceae bacterium | reverse complement strand
CCTGACGGGGTTTTTTCTGTACACCGCGTTTGCGCAGACGGAGGATATATACAACATCTCGCTCGACGTATATCGGATAGTTTTTATGGTGTTCGGCGCGGGTATGATCGTAATAGGCAACATCATGCCGAAGCTGCGCATGAACGGGCTTATCGGGCTTAGGACCGGATGGAGCATGAAAAACGAGACGACGTGGAAGAAAAGCCAGCGTTTCGGCGGGATAGTCGCCATCGTGACAGGCGTCGTTACGATAATAATATGCTGTTTTACAAGAGGGCTCTTATGCGCGGGCCTCTCCATCGGGATACAGATCATTGCACTGCCGGTCGAGATATATTACACATACAGGGCGGCAAAGAAATACGGCGACGCCTGAATAAAATCGCCTTGGCTTTGAAACGGTGCAGCAAATAAATAAACGAAAACAGGCGGCGGACGCTAAAAAGCGTCCGCCGCCTGTCTGCTTTGCGTTATCCGCGTGCCGGCTTTATCTCCGCGTCCCGTTTATTTTTTTCTCGCATACCCCGGGATGCTGATAAAATACGACACGATAAACAGACCGCATGAGACAGCAAATCCGGCAAAAAGGTACGATGACAAAGTGCTCGTAAGCTCTACAAACCCCGGTCCATCCTCAAAATACGCGAGTATATAATATATGGGCAAGATTACAAGAAGCCGCACAGCCTGTGCTGATTTAAAGCCAAGCCAGTAGGTGAGCGGGAGGCATATCGCCGTCCACACAACGGGGACGATGACCGACACCGCGACGGTGGCAAAAAGAATATCCATATCAAAGCCGCCGTATATCGCCGTAGATATCAGGTAGAGGACCGCGCCAACTGCGGCTGATATGCCCGCTGTCATCAGGACGGAGAGATATTTGCTGCCGACGACGCAGCCGGCACTTACCGGCATCGTAAGCTGATATTTTTTCCAGTTTACCTGCTCGTCGCAGGCAAAGCTCATCGTATTTTGTATCCCTATGGTCGCGGCGAACATTATAGCGGCGAGAAACCCGGAAAAATTCTCCGCGCTGACCATAAGTAGCGCTACTGCGGCTGCGGCGACAAGAATCAGCTTTTTGTCGATGCTCTTAAAAAACAGATGGAAATCCTTATAAACAAGTCCTCTCATGCGGCGTGACCTCCTTTGATATAGAAAAGCATGATATCCTCGAGCGAGGCGTTGTCAACGATCGTGTTTTTATATTTTCTGCGCGTGGCTTCCTTATCGGGCACAAGGCATTCAACGCTCATATTCGTACTGCGGCAGGTGATGTAATCATCAGGGGCGATCGCCGAAAACTGCCCTCTTCCGCAGCGCAGTATTCCGTACCGGTCGATAAGACGGTCTTTTTCCTCTTCAAAAATTATCCTGCCCTGATGTATCAGTATCACATAGTCGGCGATCTTCTCGATATCCGATATGATATGCGAGGAAAAGAAGATGGAGCGCTCCTCATCCTGAATAAAACCGAGGAACATATCGAGTATCTCATCCCGTACCACGGGGTCTAGCCCCGTCGTGGCTTCGTCAAGTATCAAAAGCTTTGGATTGTGCGCCATGGCGCATATGATGGACAGCTTCATCTTCATCCCCTTTGAAAAATCGCCGATCGGGCGCGACATGGGGACTTTGAACTTTTGCATATACTCCTCAAACAGCCGGTCGTCCCACGCGGGGTACACTCCGGCAAATATTTTTGCGACGTTTTGCGCCGTGAAAAATCCGTGGAAATTGCACTCATCAAATACAACGCCTATATCGCGTTTGACAGATTCGTCGGCGTGGTCCGTTCCGAATATCTCGACCGTGCCGCCGTCTTTTTTAAGCTCGTTCAAGATAAGGTTTATCGTAGTGCTTTTCCCGGCACCGTTTTCACCGATAAAGCCGACTATTCTCCCCTTCGGTACGTTGAGCGACACGTGATCCAGAGAAAATTCGCCGAACGATTTGCACAGATCCCTTACCGCGATGTTGTTTTCAGTCATAGTAATATCCTCCCGTTATTCTTCATACAGCATTTTCAAAATAGAGGCGAGCTGTTCATATGATATCCCGTGCGAGCGCGCGATATCGCATGCCCGCTGCAAAAGCCCCTCCGCCTTGCGAAGCTGTTCTTCCTGAATAAATTCCGTGTTTTGAGCGGCGACAAAGCTGCCTTTGCCGGAAACCGTTTCGATAAAGCCGTCGCGCGTCAGGTCTTCATACGCGCGCTGCACCGTTATGACGCTTATATGCAGATCTTTCGCCAGCGCACGCATTGAGGGGAGCGCCTCGCCCGCCTCGAGCGTGCCGTTCATTATCTGATTTTTGATCTGCGAGCTTATCTGTTCGTATATTGGCTTGCCGCTGCTGTTGCTTACGATTATCTCCATTATATCCCCCACTCGCGTAATGTTCGTACATAGTGTACATATTTGATAAGTACAGTATATACACTTTCCGGAGCACTGTCAATATATATTCGAAAATTTTTTTATTGCCCACCGCGCTGCCGGTATTGCCACCGCGATTTTATGACGCCGCGGACGTCCTTTAGATATGCGCGCAATGTCGCGCTGCCGGTTTGCGTACCTGAGATTTGCTCCGCGCTTTGCCTCTACCGCCGGTTTCCCGCGTTTTGAGCGCGTGAATAATGTTCACAAAATTGTGTTGATAAAAGAGGTGAAATAGGATATAATGTGAAAGTCTTAGCCGGTGATCGGCAAGACCGCACTAGTCGGGGAGATAGCGGTGCCCTGTAGCCTGCAATCCGCTACAGCAGGGATGAATCCCGGTCCTCGGTTTTGCGATGTGTCGCAGCCTGCGGGAGAAGGTGCTGATAAGCCGGTCTCGCGCAACGCAAACCCTCGAACCATGTCAGGCGGGGAACCGAGCAGCATTAAGGGGGATCTTGCGTGTGCCGTGAGGCAGCCGGTTTTGAGCCGGATCTTTCAGAAACGGACATACCGCAATTATCAAAGATCGGTGTGCGGTCTTGCCGGACATCGGCATAATAATTTATAAAACGGCGCGAAGGAAGGGCGGGAGAGCATATGTATCAGGCGCTGTACAGGAAATGGAGACCTCGTGATTTCAGCGACGTCGTGGGGCAGGAGCATATAACGGAGACTTTGCGGCAGCAGGTTGCGTCCGGCAGGATCTCTCACGCGTATCTTTTCGTCGGGACAAGAGGGACGGGAAAGACGACGTGCGCCAAGATCCTCGCTAAGG
>CALWWO010000047.1 GCA_944385265.1 uncultured Oscillospiraceae bacterium | reverse complement strand
ATAGATTATTGGCATTTTTACTTGTTATAGGACTGCTTTTTTGCATGACGGCGTGCGGAGGCGGAGATACGGCAGACGATACGTCCTCAGGCAACAGTACGGAAAACAACGCGTCAGGTAGCAACGGCGAAGAGACCGTAAGCAGTAAGGATACGCTGGTCCTCGTCTCGCCAACGACAGATACGGGCAATTACAGCCCGTGGCCGTCGCTGACTTCGCAGGCGCATATAGTCATAGGGCAGATCATGGACGGTCTTCTGTACATGGAATCAAATGGCGAATACTCCAATGTTCTTGCAGAGAGCTGGGAGTGGACGGACGATTTGACGCTTGAGGTCACTATCCGCGATGATATATACTTCCATAACGGAGATAAGATGACGGTAGAAGATGTGATTTTCTCTAATACGCTGTCAAAGAACTCGCCGGGCGGTGTAACGACGTGGGCAATGGTCGATACGATCGAAAAGGCGGACGATCAGACGATAAGATATAATCTCAAATATACAGACAATGAGGTATTGAATGCACTTACAAACTACATAACCAGCCAGTCATATTATGAAGAGGTCGGTGAACAGGCGTTTGCTCTCGCTCCTGTCGGAACCGGGTATTTCATGTGGGATTCATATGTCGCCGGAGATATGATAACCTTGAAGGCGTTCGATCAGTATTACGGCGAGCATGGTACGATAGAGACCCTTCAGATAAGATTTATCACGGAGCTGTCGCAGGCGCTTATCGAGCTTGAGAACGGCAATGCCGATATCGTACCGGCAAACGGCAGCACCATCCAGACGATAGAGGGCAACGAGAACATCCAGTTGCTTACAACAAGCTCGCTGCTGTGCGAATATCTCGGCTTCAATTATAACAGCGAGAAGGTGCAGGATAAGCGCGTGAGAGAGGCGATATCCTACGCTGTAAATAAGGAGAATCTTGTTGAGGGTGCGCGCGAAGGGCTTGCGATACCGATCTACGGCGTCGTAAATCCGGCGGCTGAGGAGACGTATAATCCGGAGGTCGAAAATTATTACCGCTACGATCTCGATAAAGCGAAGGAGATAATGGCAGAGCTTGGCTACTCTACCGATAATCCGCTTGAGCTCAAGATATTGACGGATACCTCGGCAGCCAGAACGCTTGAAGCGCAGCAGATAAAGAATATGCTCGACGAGATCGGCTTCTCTATCTCTATCCAGACATTTGAGTCAGCTACGGTGACGAGCATCGTCGCAGGCGGTGATCCGAATGATTACGATCTTTTCCTGCGCGCGCAGGGCGGTACTCCGCGCGGGAATATATCAAACGGCATACTCTCCTGCGCTGGCACCGCAGCAGGCAATAACCCAACGTGGATGACGCCCGCTATGCCCGAAAACGCACAGCAGTATGACGATCTGATCATGGAAGCGCGCGGCACGACGGATGATGAAGTCAGGATAGAAAAATACAAGGAAGCACAGATAGTGGAACGCGAAATGGTCATGGTACACTGGCTGCTTATGAGCGAATCGTGCTTTGCGGCATCTTCTACTGTGCAGGGCGTTGAGTTTGACGGCAGCAAGGGCACGATCCTTATAAAGGACGTCTATTTTACAGAATAGTAAATCAAATCGCGGGCGGACGCCGGCAAAGCAGCCGGCGCCACGTTCCGCTAATGTTCAGGCATAAAGCCGAATATAAAACACAAGTGGAAGAAAGGAGCTATATAATGGGAAAACTGTTAGCGGGAGCGGCAAAATGCAGCATAACCCCGTCGGAGGAGATCGTTAAGCAGCTTAGCAAGGCAGAGGGGACGAAATTTGACGGCATCCATGAGCCTATGATGTTCCGGTGTATCGTGGTATCAGACGGTATAGAAAAAGCCGTCATAGGCGGATACGACCTTGGAAGAGCGCCGTTTTGTGATAAACTTACCGAGGTACTTAATGAGAAATACGGCATAAAGCCGGAAAATTGCGTCTTCTCCGCAACGCATAATCACGAGGCATTTGCCCCCACGCTGCGCGAGGGCAACGATTTCGATATAATGAAACTCTATCCGCCCATGCCGCAGATGGTGGCAAAGCCGGTGTCGGAGGAGATGTATAAGTGCAGCGAGTGGATTTTCGATCAAGTGGTGGAGACCATTGGCGAGGCAATAAAAAATATGAAACCTGCGAAGGTAGGATTTAAAAAAGGTACGAGCTATATAAATGCGTGCCGCGACCTGCCAACTCCAATAGGACCGATACAGGGCAACAATTTTCATGGACCGTCTGATCATGAGCTTCTGGTCATACGTTTCGACGATCTTGAGGGGAATACGATAGGTATGTTCTTGAACCACGCGACGCATTCAAACGCGCTTGTCTGGAACTTATATGACGGAACGTATCCGAAAATAAATGTAGACGTCGGCGGAGGAGTCAGCCGGTTTGTAGAGAATGCGAATCAGAATAAATTCCCCGTAATATGGGCGCAGGGCGCCGCGGGAGATCAAAACCCGATCGTAAGAAGCGTCTGGCGTATAGTCGAGGTCGATGAAAACGGCAAATACTCTATGTCGCAGCATGTTTTCCACTATGAAGATAACCTGCTCCAGCTTGCGGGACTTACATCAACGCAGGGCATGGAGGTACTGGAGCTATCTGAAAAGATAGATAACTTTACGGACGAATGCAGCATCGCCGGCTGCGAGACGTACCGTGAGATACCCGGCAGAAAGAGTTATGTGCAGCTTGGGCTTTACAGCGACCTGCCGTATCAGGACTCGTACGAGAACATAAGCAATAAGATCCAGTGCGGTGACCGACCGGAGCCTGTGCCGCTGGGAGCAAATATTCCAATGAGATTCCGCCTGTTCAGGCTCAACAACGATATTTCGTTTGCCAGCGTAAACTGCGAGGCATATTCGAATCTCGGCAAGCTCACAAAAAGCATAATCCCGACCGAGGCGACGGCTATCTGCACGGTGACGTTCGGCGGTGTCGGTTATATCATGGACGCGGAAGGGCAGTGGTATAACGGCTTCGGAACGAGTAACTCGCTTGCGTGGAATGGCGAAATGGTAAACGAAGCGTTTACAGACGGGTATACGGAGCTTAAGAATAAACTGTTTTAAGCTTTAACGGATTATACGATAGCTGTTACGCAGTGCCCTGCCCGCCCCGGGCGGGTCGGGGCTTTGCGCGGTAACACGGAAAGGAAAGTAATAATGGGGAAATTGCTAGCGGGAGCTGCTATGTGCAGCATAACTCCGTCGATAGAAAAGCTGCTTGAAATGAAGGCAAAGGGAGCCGCGCGCTACGTCGGCGTTGAGGATCCGCTGATGTTCAGATGTATCGCAGTGTCCGATGGTACGGAAAAGGCGGTGCTATGCGGATACGATCTGATATCGGCTCCACTTTGCGGGAAGCTG
>CALWWO010000046.1 GCA_944385265.1 uncultured Oscillospiraceae bacterium | reverse complement strand
GATTTTTATGCAAAATGCAGTAGACAGGATAGGCGTTCTGACCTCAGGGGGCGACGCTCCGGGAATGAACGCGGCAATACGCGCCGTCGTCAGGACGTCGCTCGCCCTGGGTATTGAATGTATAGGCATACGCAGGGGATATCATGGACTTATAGCCGCCGACTTTACGCCGCTTGCCAATACCGACGTAAGCGGGCTTATGGACAGGGGCGGCACAATACTGTATACGGCAAGGTGCGATGAATTTTTCACCGAAGAGGGTGTGAAACGCGCCGCCGATAATTGCTCCTATATGGGGATAGACGGCGTTGTGGCAATAGGCGGGGACGGTACATTAAGAGGCGCCGCCGCGCTGGCAGAGCATGGCGTCGCCGTTATAGGTATACCAGCAACTATAGATAACGATATCGCCTGTACGGAGTATACTATAGGATACGATACCGCCTGCAATACGGCGGTAGAGCTCATAGATAAGCTGCGCGACACCATGAAATCCCACGAGCGATGCTCTGTAGTAGAAGTCATGGGGCACAGGTCAGGGCATCTTGCGCTGTATGTCGGGATCGCCTCCGGCGCGACCGCCATTCTCGTTCCTGAAAAAGCAATAGATTACGAAAAAGACGTGTTTGAAAAAATACGGAAAGGACGTCTCAGAGGACGGACACATTTTACGATAGTCGTTGCCGAAGGCGCGGGATCCGCCGGTGATATAGCCGCAAAAATAAAAGAGAACACAGGCATCGATACAAGGGTGACGGTGCTGGGACATGTCCAGCGCGGCGGAGTCCCGCTTGTACGAGATCGTGTCATAGCAACAAAAATGGGATATACAGCCGTGCATGCTCTTTCAAAAGGGCTGAGCGGAAAGGTGATATGCTTTGACGGCGTAAGCTGCGTCGATGCAGATATATCTGACGTCGTCGCCTTAAAAAAGGGACTTGACGAGGATATTTATTCTATTTTGAACGAAACAGGCATCGGTATGTAATGACAAGCCGAAAAATCATATGATTCTGAACAAATCAAGTAAAAAAAGCGAAAATTTTCCTTGCAATATACGAAAAGATGTGTTATTATATCACAGCATGTGCAGAATGATATTCTGCTATCGGGATGGTCCGCTGCCGCCGGAGGCGCGGTAAGAACGTCTCTTCGGAAGGAAGGAAAACATAATGGATCTTATTAAAACACTTAACGAGCAGTACATGAAAAAAGAGCTGCCCACCATGAACGTCGGCGATACGGTAAGAGTTACCGTAGTTGTCAAAGAAGGTAACAGAGTAAGAAACCAGGCGTTTGAAGGTACGATCATTGCCAAAAAGCACGGCGGGATCAACGAGACCATCACTGTCCGCCGCATCTCTTACAATGTCGGATGTGAAAAAGTTTTCCCTGTGCATTCCCCGTCAATAGTTTCTGTCGAGACTATCAGACGCGGTAAGGTCAGAAGAGCTAAACTCTATTATCTTAGAGACAGAGTCGGCAAAAAGGCAAAAGTTAAAGAAAGAATATAAAAAAAGGGGCGAACGCCCCTTTTTTTATATCTAATTTTTGTGTATAATATTTCCATTGACTAGGGGAACTTTGTTTTATGCACGAAAGGGAATATGTCAAATGGCTAATAATAACGGAGAATTCAATGAAATGAGCGATCCGATAGAGACCGACTTTCTCTATGATAAAGATTTTCCGGTCGATAAAGACCTTGAAATAGATGAAACAGATAACAAACCACATGTTTCTTATAAGCGGAAAAGAAAACAGAAGTCATCTAACAGCATGGATCTTTACGACTGGGTGCAATGTATAATATCCGCTCTGCTGTGTGGAATCATTATCTTCCTGTTTGTAGGGCGCGTCGTCGGCGTTTCCGGCACATCGATGCTTCCTACCCTAATGCACGGCGACAGGGCGATAATATCCAATCTCTTTTACACTCCGTCATACGGGGATATAGTCATTATTCAAAAAGAGAGTTTCAGTAAGGATCCTATCGTAAAGCGCGTTATTGCGACAGAAGGGCAGACGGTCGATATAGATTTTGACGCCGGCATCGTGTATGTCGACGGCGTGGCGCTTGAAGAAGACTATACAAATTCACTGACAACATCAAGGCTGGATTTTTCAGGTGAGGTCACTGTTCCCGACAACTGCATATTTGTTCTGGGCGACAATCGAAACGGCTCGACTGACAGCCGGGACGCAGATATTGGTATGGTGGACATACGTTGTATAATTGGAAAGGTCTATTTTATAATTTACCCCGGCACCGATATAAATGGTAACCGAGACTGGAGCAGAATAGGAAGCCCGTATTGATTACGCGCGCTGTAAGGTGAAGTAAAATGAGAGAAGATATGAACATACAGTGGTTTCCGGGTCATATGACAAAGGCGCGCCGCATGATAGCGGAAAACACAAAATATGTAGATGTTATCTGCGAGGTGATCGACGCAAGAATACCGGCGTCCAGCCGCAATCCAGATCTGGACTCGCTGGTGGGCGACAAGCCGAGGCTTATAATACTAAATCGCATCGATCAGGCTGACGCCGCTGTTACAAAAAAATGGGTCAAATATTTTTCGGACAAGGGAATGGGCGTGCTTGAGACAGATTCAAAAAGCGGAAAAGGCGTCAATATGTTCACCGCTGCCGTGACAGATCTTTTAAAAGATAAGCTCGCCGTATATGCCGCTAAGGGGCAGGCAGGTAAAACTATACGCGTAATGATAGTCGGTATTCCAAATGTAGGGAAATCAAGCTTTATCAACCGTATCTGCAAAAGGAAAGCCGCTATCGCTTCAGACAAGCCGGGCGTAACGAAGGGGAAACAGTGGATAACCGTAACAAGAGGACTTGAACTTTTGGATACCCCCGGTATACTGTGGCCAAAATTTGAAGATCAGACTGTCGGAGAAAATCTTGCGTTTACCGGCGCCGTGCGCGACGATATTCTTGATGCGGAGACGTTGGCAGCCAATCTTATGGTGAGACTTCGAGAGTATTATCCTGTCAGAATAGAGGATAGATATAAATTCACGCCAAATCCGTATGCAAGCGGGTTTGAACTATTGGAGACGGCAGCGCAAAGAAGGGGATTTCTTATATCCGGCGGTGAGTACGATACGGAGAGAATGGCAAATGTGCTGTTAGATGAATTCCGCGGCGGAAAACTCGGCAGAATCACGCTCGAATTACCTCCGGAGGAATAAATATGCAGCTTTGGGAAATAGAATGCGAGCTTTTTGAGCAGGGCATAACACTTATATGCGGCGTCGACGAAGCCGGGCGCGGACCTCTGGCAGGTCCTGTTTATGCAGCCGCCGTGATATTGCCGCCTGAGCTTGACATCGTCGGTCTTGACGATTCAAAAAAGCTGTCGCCGGCGAAAAGAGAAAAGCTTTTTGATACAATAGTCGATAAAGCGGTGACGTACGGTATCGCCTCCGCATCCGAGCAGGAAATAGATGAACTCAATATTCTAAACGCCACGTTTCTCGCTATGAACAGAGCTATCGCAAAACTCTCTCCTGCGCCGGAAATCGCACTTATTGACGGCAACCGCTCTTCCGGCGTAAAATATAAAAATATCTGTATAGTAGGCGGAGACGGGAAATCTGCTTCAATTGCGGCGGCTTCGATTTTGGCAAAGGTCAGCCGCGACAGGTATATGGAAGAGATGGCAAAGAAATATCCGGACTACGGCTTTGAAAAGCATAAAGGGTATGGCACAAGGCTACACTATGAAAGAATAGAAGAATTCGGCGTATCTGAGATACACAGAAAGACGTTTCTCAAAAAGATGCGTCATCTGCGCTGAAGGGGTGGGCAATATATCCGACAGTAGACTTTTAGGAAAATGGGGCGAGAGAGTAGCCGCAGAATTTTTGCGGTCAAATAAATATTCGCTCATCGGCGTCGGATATCGTACACGCCTCGGTGAAATCGATATAATAGCTGAAAATAGAAAATATCTTGTTTTCGTTGAAGTTAAGCTGCGAAAAGACGCCCACTTTTCCGCCGCAAGGGAATCGGTGGACCGCCGCAAGCAGGAAAAAATTAAAAAATGCGCCATGCTGTGGCTGGCATCTAACGATACAAATAAACAAATAAGGTTTGATGTGATTGAAATATACGCTCCAAACGGGGAAAAAACAAATGAACCTGTTGTCAATCATATTATCAACGCATTTGAAATGTAAATTTAAAAGAGAGGTAGATAAAATATGCAGTACATCAGCACAAGAAACAGTAAAATCAAGCTAACCTCTGCCGAAGTAATCGCGATGGGTCTTTCCCATGACGGCGGACTTTTCGTTCCGGAGACGCTGCCTGTTCTGAAGAGCAACGCAGTCGAGGCGCTGTGCAAAATGACTTACCAGCAGAGAGCCGTTTATATAATGAGTATGTTTTTGGAGGATTATTCCGTTGACGAATTAAAGGACATCGCCACAAAAGCCTATAATAACAAAAATTTTGACACTCCCGATATTGCTCCCGTGCGCTCAATAAACGAAAATACCAGCTTTCTTGAACTGTGGCATGGACCGACATGTGCATTTAAGGATATGGCTTTGCAGGTGCTTCCGTATTTCCTCACCTCGGCACTTATAAAAACGGGTGAGGAGAGAGAGGTCTGCATCCTGACAGCAACCTCCGGCGACACAGGAAAAGCTGCTCTTGAAGGATTCTGCGACGTTGACCGCACGAAAATCATCGTTTTCTTCCCGAAGGACGGTGTGTCCGATATACAAAAGCTTCAGATGACGTCTCAAAAAGGCGAAAATGTCAATGTCTGCTCTGTGGTAGGCAATTTTGACGATACTCAAACGGGTGTGAAATATATATTCTCTGACGAACAGTTAAGGGAAAAGCTCTCTGAAAATGGATATTTCCTTTCATCTGCAAACTCTATCAACTGGGGACGGCTGCTTCCGCAGATAGTGTACTATGTCTCTGCCTACTGCGACCTTATAAACAGCGGCAAGATATCAAATGGAGATAAAGTGAATTTCTGCGTTCCTACTGGAAACTTTGGCAACATTTTGGCAGGGTACTACGCAAAATCCATTGGTCTTCCTGTCAGCAAGCTGATATGCGCCTCTAATTCAAATAACGTGCTCACTGACTTTATAAATACTGGCACATATAATAAAAATCGAGATTTTTATACTACGATCTCGCCGTCGATGGATATTCTGGTGTCAAGCAATCTTGAAAGGCTTCTGTTTGAAATATCAGGACACAACGATAAACTCATCAGTGGGTATATGCAGAAGCTCAATTCTGGCGGGACATATACCGTCGCCGATAATATTTATAAAACTGTGGCTGCGGATTTCGCGTCCGGCTTCTGTAACGACGAGCAAACAAAAAACGCTATAAGCGAAGTTTTCAAAAAGTACAACTATCTCATCGATACGCATACTGCGGTGGGATATCACGTGCTCCAGGAATACAGAAAAACCAGCGGAGACGATACACAGGCTGTTATAGCGTCTACTGCAAGTCCGTTTAAATTCTGCGAAGCGGTTTTGGAAGCACTCGGCAAAAAATACGATCTCTCTGGACTTGAGCTTATCGATAAGCTAGCCGAGGTGTCTGGTGTGAAAGCCCCTCTCCCGCTCATGTCCCTCAAAGAGCAGAAAGAGAGATTTACGCAAAGCGTCGAAAAGGACAAAATGATGAACGTCGTGGAAAGCTTTTTGATTAAATAAATTATGTACCGCCATACTTTGGCGTTCGTGCCAAAGTATGGCGGAGAAATTACTCAGCTGTCGTTTTTGGGCTGAATGTGCCGCAGAAAGTTTCGCCTTTTCTTACCGCATTGTGCGATTCAACCTGGATGGAGCTGGCGCAGCAGCAATTATCATTTGAATGATATTTGCAGCTCACTACGTCACAGCCTACGCCGGGAAGTTTACCTTCAAAAAATTTATCCATTTTTCACTGCTCCTTTTTCGTTATTGCAATTATAGTATTACCTTAAAAAGAGCATATATTCTATCGGAGGTGGGACATGCTTTATGCAATAGGGGATCTGCATCTTTCTTTTGAGGCGGACAAGCCGATGGATGTATTCGGTCCGCTGTGGCAAAATTATGTTGAGCGTCTGAAAAAAGGCTTTTCAAAGCTTACAGATGACGACGTGTGCGTAATTTGTGGAGATATTACATGGAGCATGTCTCTTGAAAAAAGCCTTGAGGATTTTCGTTTTATCGACAATTTGCCGGGTAAAAAAATCATACTTAAAGGCAATCACGATTATTGGTGGACCACGGCGACGAAAACATACAATTTTTTTGAACAAAACGATATTAAAACAATCAGCATCCTGCATAATAATTGTTTTTTTTATCAAGGAAGCGCGATATGCGGCACAAGAGGTTGGTTTTATGAAGAGGAGACCGGAGCCGAAAGCGATAAAAAGATAATGAACAGAGAGATCATGCGGCTGGAGCGATCGCTTCAGGCAGCAGGTGATCGTGAAGAAAAGCTCTGCTTTTTCCATTATCCGCCCAGATACAATAACTATGTGTGCAACGAAATAATCTGCGTCATGAAAAAATACGGCGTAAAGTCATGCTGGTACGGTCATATACATGGACATGGTCATAAGTTCGCTGTGGAGGGAATGGTCGATGGTATCAATTATACAATGGTTTCAGCAGATTACATCGGATTTGAGCCCGTTTTAATAAAATAAATAAAACCCCGCAAATATATAAAGAAATATTTGCATTTATTAGCTTATTCTGCTATAATGCAACACGTATGCCTATTAAATGCAACAACAGGAGGACAAGACAGTGAATATAAAGAATTTTGAAAAGAAAGAAAAAAATCAGGTGGAGATTACCGTTGAAGTTACCGCTGAAGAGTTCGAAAGCGCTATAAACACCGCATATAAAAACAATAAAAATAAAATCAACATCCCCGGCTTCAGAAAGGGTAAAGCGCCCAGAAAGATTGTTGAGGGGATTTATGGCGAAAAAGTGTTTTATGAGGACGCTTTGGAAATAATATACCCCCAGTCTTATGAATTCGCTGTCACAGAAAACAAGCTCAATGCTGTTGGGCAGCCGGCGATTCTTGACGTTAATATTGCCGACGATAAGACCGTGACTATCAAGTTTGAAACTGCCGTTTATCCTGAGGTAACGCTCGGTGAATACAAAGGTATTTCAGCAGTAAAGCCAAGCACAGAGGTCACCGAAGATGATATCAACACAGAGCTTGACGCAGTTCGCAAGCGCAATGCACGTATACAGGCTGTTGACCGCGCCGCTGCGATAGGCGATACTGTATGCATAGACTATGACGGCTATCTTGACGGCGTCGCCTTTGCAGGCGGCAAAGCTGAGAAGTATGATCTTGAACTCGGCTCAGGCGCTTTTGTCCCGGGCTTTGAAGATCAGATCGTAGGTATGTCAGCCGGCGATGAAAAGGATATAGATATTACATTCCCCGAAAATTACGCGCCCGATCTTGCCGGTAAGGACGTCGTCTTTAAAATCAAAGTCCATGAAGTAAAAGAGAGCATTCTTCCCGAGGCGGACGATGAATTTGCAAAGGACGTTTCGGAGTTTGACACTATTGCGGAGTATAAAAACAGCATCAAGGAAAGACTTGCGGCTGTAAAATCCGAAAATGCCGACCGTGAATTCAAGAACGCTGTTTTGACAAAGATAATCGACGGTATGGAATGTGAAGTACCTGACGCGATGATCGATATGCAGGTTCAGAACACTATTCAGGGATATAACAATAATCTTTCCGCCCAGGGTATCGACTTTAACGCATATCTGCAGCTTATGGGAACGAATCTTAACGACTTTATCGCTGATTTACGTCCCAACGTCGAAAAACAGATTAAAGCAGACCTCGCGTTTGAAAAGATAGCGGAGCTTGAAAACTTTGAAATAACAGATGATGACATCGAAGAAAATTATAAAAAAATGTCCGAGCAGTACAATGTCGATCTTGAAACGGTCAAAAAAGCCATTGCCGAAGACGATGTACGTCATCAAATAAAGCTTGCAAAGGCGGAGGAACTCGTCTTTTCCAGCGCTGTTGAGGAACAGGAAACAGAATCGGATACAAAAGCCGAAGACGAAGCTGAAGTCGCAACCGAAGCTGAGACGGAGCAAGCAAAAGAAGCAGAATAGATACCTATAACTTTGGACAGTATCTTTGTGTATGATTTTTTGAGTTTTATCTGAAAGGAGCAAATAATAATGAGTCTTGTACCATATGTAGTAGAACAAACCTCAAGGGGCGAGCGTTCTTATGATATCTTCTCACGTCTTTTAAATGATCGGATCGTATTCTTAGGCGAAGAAGTGAATGATACGACCGCAAGCCTTGTAATAGCACAGCTTCTTTATCTGGAAGCTCAAGATCCTGATAAAGATATCCAATTTTATATCAACAGCCCTGGCGGCTCTGTAACTGCCGGTCTTGCCATTTACGATACAATGCAGTATATAAAGGCTGACGTTTCCACGATATGCGTAGGGCTTGCCGCCTCTATGGGAGCTTTCCTGCTCTCCTCCGGCGCCAAGGGCAAGAGACTTGCTCTGCCGAATTCTGAGATCATGATACACCAGCCTTCCGGCGGTTTCAGAGGACAGGCGACTGATATCCAGATACATGCCGAAAATATTCTCAAGGTTAAGGATAACCTCAATCGAATTTTAGCTGAAAATACAGGTAAGCCGATAGATGTAGTAAAAGCGGCGTGTGAAAGAGATAATTTTATGACCGCTGAAGAAGCAAGAGAATTTGGGCTTGTCGATAAAGTAATAACCAAGCGCTAATATTAAAGTCCTTGAAAGGAAAAAATTATGGCGAAAAATGAGGAAAAAATAATACGCTGTAATTTCTGCGGAAAATCTCAGGATCAGGTCGACCGCCTGTTGGGCGGTAACAATGCATATATTTGCAACGAATGCGTTGAAAAATGCGTTATGATCTTGGGCGACGATATGATCCCTGTTGAGGAAATGAACTATCACAATGATTTTATTCAGCGGGATAGATTACCCAAGCCGGCGGAAATAAAAGCTTTTATGGACGATTATATAGTCGGACAGGAGCAGGCAAAGATTGCTCTTTCCGTAGCTGTCTATAATCACTATAAACGCATACTGTACGGCGGAAACGAAGACGATGTCGTGCTGCAGAAGAGTAATATCTTAATGATCGGTCCTACTGGCAGCGGAAAAACGCTGTT
>CALWWO010000045.1 GCA_944385265.1 uncultured Oscillospiraceae bacterium | reverse complement strand
ATAAGAACGACTATGATGCTGGGTCTTGTTTTTATTGAAACGGCGATAATTTACGCCCTTATCGTAGCCATACTTATAATCTTTGTACTGTAAAGGCGTGTGAGTAGAATTGAATGTTCCATTAAATATAGATTGGCAGCAGATATTGTTGCATCTTTTTAATTTCGCTATCCTCGCCGGAGGACTGTATTTTCTGCTGTATAAGCCGGTGAAAAACTTTATGGATAAGCGCACCGCGTATTACGCGGAGCTTGAGAGCTCCGCTAACGAAAAGCTCGTCCACGCAAAAGAGCTGGAGAACGATTATCAGACCAAGATGGATGAGATCGAAACGGAAATAGTCCAGATGAAGGCGAAAGCCGTAAAAGAGTCTGAATCGATAGCGGATGCGCTGCTTAAAAATGCGAGAGAGCAGAGCGATAAAGTGATCCAGTCGGCGAGAGAATCGGCAGAATCAGAGCGCAAAAGAATGCTTAGCGAAGCAAGAGAAGAGATTGCCCAGATCGCGGTCGAAGCGACTAAAAAGCTTCTAGAGGAAAACTCATCTAAAATTTACGATGATTTTCTGAACGCCGCAGCAAAGGAGCAAAACCGTGAGTGATTTACGAGCAGTATTAAAGGGGCTTGTTCCGCCGAGTGATGAGCAGATGACCAGGATAAAGTCTTTCCTGGAGAAAAAATACGGCGCAGATGTCACTATCGAATGGGAAAAGGATGCCTCGATCGCAAGCGGCTTCAAGCTTGAGATAGGCTCCGTTGTATATGACTGGAGTCTGCGAGGCAGGTTTACCCAGCTTAAAGAGGCGCTGGCAGATTTGCCTTTGGCTAACGGTCAGATAATACCGCTTATAAAAGATGCGGTTTCGGACTGGACTCCCAAAGCACTTGCAGAGGAGGTCGGCACGGTCGTCTCGGTCGGCGACGGAATCGCTATGGTAAGCGGGCTTGATCACGCCGCATACGGAGAGATATTGATCTTTTCTTCCGGTATACGCGGTATGGTACAGGATCTGCGGAAAGATAGGATAGGCTGCATACTTTTTGGCGATGAGCATGATATAGAGCAGGGTGACATTGTCAGACGCACGGGAAGAATGGCGGGTATACCGGTAGGACAGGGATTTATTGGTCGCGTTATTGACGCTTTGGGCTCGCCTATAGACGGGAAAGGACCTATAAAAGCCGAGGACTACCGACCTGTAGAATCTCCTGCACCGAGTATTATTGACCGGCAGCCTGTAAATGCGCCGATGGAAACGGGGCTTATTGCCATCGATTCTATGTTCCCTATAGGACGCGGTCAGCGTGAGCTTATAATAGGCGACCGTCAGACGGGCAAAACGACTATAGCGGTGGACACGATCCTTAACCAGAAGGATAATGGGGTTATATGCATATATGTCGCTATCGGGCAAAAGGCAAGCTCAGTAGCACAGCTTGTGCAGACGCTGAGACAGCATGGAGCGATGGATTATTCCATAGTAATAAATGCCTCGGCAAGCGAGCCGGCGCCGCTGCAGTATATCGCGCCGTATGCCGGGTGCGCCATGGGCGAATATTTTATGAATATGGGCAAAGACGTGCTTATCGTGTACGATGATCTTTCAAAGCACGCGATAGCCTATCGTGCGCTGAGCCTTTTGTTGGAGCGCTCTCCCGGGCGTGAAGCGTACCCGGGCGACGTATTTTATCTCCATTCCAGGCTTTTGGAGCGGGCTGCACATCTTTCGGACGCGAAAGGCGGAGGAAGTATGACTGCGCTGCCTATAGTCGAAACGCAGGCGGGCGACGTGTCGGCGTATATTCCGACGAATATCATCTCTATAACAGACGGGCAGATTTTTTTGGAGAGCGACTTGTTCTTCTCAGGACAGCGCCCCGCGGTAAACGTCGGACTTTCCGTCTCCCGTGTGGGAAGGGATGCTCAGACGAACGCCATGAAATCCGCCACCGGCAGTATACGCCTTGATTTGGCGCAATACCGCGAGATGGAGATATTTACGCAGTTTTCGAGTGACCTTGACGATTCTACAAAGCGCCAGCTTGTTTACGGGCAGGGGCTTATGCAGCTTTTAAAGCAGGATCAGCACCATCCGCTCAAGCAACATGAGCAGGTGATATTACTGACCGTCGCGATGGGGCATGTGATAAATGACGTACCGATAAATGAGATAGGCGCATTTAACGATGGGCTTTTGAAATATATCGAGGCGCAGGCTCCGTATATACGTCAGGATATCGAGCAGACAGGCGAGCTGTCAAAGGACGATAAGGACAGTATTATCGGTCTTGCTCAGGATTTTCAGAAGCGGCTTAAAGAGGGAAAATCCCGATTGGAGTAAGGAGCGGTTATGCCAAACGCTAAAGAAATCAAAAACCATATAAAGAGCGTAAAAGATACTCAGAAAATCACGAACGCAATGTATCTTATCGCATCCACCAAAATGCGCAAAGCAAAAAGCGAGCTCGACGAGACGATTCCGTATTTCACTGCCTTGCGCGGCGAGATAAAGCGGATTTTCCGTACTGACAAGGCTGTAGACAGCAAGTATTTCTATCCCCCTGATGGAGAGGGCACATTAAACGGCACTTATGCCTGCCTTGTTATAACTGCCGATAAAGGTCTTGCAGGGGCGTATAATCAAAATGTCCTTAAAGAGGCGATGAAGCTTCTGAAAGAACATGAGGATACAAAGCTTTTTGTGGTTGGCGAGTACGGTAGGCAATTTTTCTCACAGCACCATATACCTATCGAGCGCAGCTTTTTATACACTGCGCAGAATCCCACCATGCACCGCGCAAGAGAGATATGCTCTATCCTGCTCGATATGTTTGACAACGGCGAGCTCGATAAAATATACGTAATATACACAGATTTTAAAAACGGTCTGAATTCGGAGGCTATATGTACAAGGATTCTGCCGTTTCACCGTAAGCATTTTGATATCTCTGCCGGATCGGAGAGCGAATCGGAGACGTTTGAGTTTTCTCCATCGATAAGCAGCGTTCTGAATAATGTGATGCAGAGCTATGTATCGGGATTTATATACAGCGCTCTGGTCGATAGCTTCTGCAGCGAGCAGAATGCTAGAATGACGGCTATGAATTCGGCAAACCAAAATGCCGAGAAAATAATCGATTCGCTTTCCGTACAGTTTAATTTGGTGCGGCAGGCGGCGATAACGCAAGAAATTACAGAGGTGTCCTCCGGCGCAAAGGCACAAAAGCTCAAACACAGCAAGGAGGTTTAAAGCAGCAATGAATGTAGGCAGGATCATAGCGATTTCAGGACCGGTCGTAGATGTTTCTTTTGAACATGGAAAGCTGCCCAGGATCAGGGAAGCGCTGACCGTTACAGTGCAGGGAAATGACCGCGTAATGGAGGTCATGCAGCATGTTGGCAACGATACGGTACGCTGCATCATGCTGGCTGAAAGCGATAATCTGGTGCGCGGGATGCAGGTATATTCAAACGGAGACGGCATTAAAGTACCGGTCGGCGAATGTACGCTTGGGCGCATGTTCAACGTCCTTGGTAAACCGATAGACGGGGGACCGGAGGTGCCAGAAAGCGAAACACATTGGGATATACACCGCAAACCGCCTGCTTTTAAGGATCAGCGTCCGGTAGTCGAGATACTGGAAACCGGTATAAAAGTTATCGATCTTTTAGAGCCGTATCCAAAAGGCGGTAAGATCGGTCTGTTCGGAGGCGCCGGCGTCGGTAAGACGGTGCTTATTCAGGAGCTTATACACAATGTCGCTATGGAACATGGCGGATATTCTATATTTACCGGTGTCGGCGAAAGAAGCCGTGAGGGAAACGACTTGTACCTTGAAATGCGGGAGAGCGGCGTTTTCAGCAAAACAGCTCTCGTATTTGGGCAGATGAACGAGTCTCCCGGCGTCAGAATGCGCGTCGGATTATCCGGACTTACTATGGCGGAGTATTTCCGCGATGTGGAGCATAAAGACGTTCTGTTGTTCATAGATAACATTTTCCGTTTTGTACAGGCGGGAAGCGAAGTTTCAACGCTGCTCGGGCGCATGCCCTCTGCCGTGGGATACCAGCCGACGCTTGCAACGGAGATGGGCGAGCTTCAGGAGAGGATCACCTCTACAAAGAGCGGATCCGTCACATCGGTGCAGGCGGTATATGTCCCTGCGGATGATCTGACCGACCCCGCGCCGGCAACGACGTTTACGCATTTGGATGCTACGACGGTCTTGAGCCGTAAAATAGCAGAACAGGGCATATATCCTGCCGTTGATCCTATCTCATCCACATCCAGAATACTGGAGCCCAGCGTAGTAGGAGAAGAGCATTACAGGATCGCAAGACGCGTTCAAGAGATACTTCAGAAATATAATGACCTGCAGGACGTTATTGCAATTTTGGGTATGGATGAATTGGGCGACGAGGATAAGCTGATAGTTGCCCGCGCCAGAAAAATACAGAGATTTTTGGCTCAACCTGTCCATGTGGCAGAGAAATTTACCGGTATACCTGGTATATACGTGCCTTTGAAAGAGACGATAAAAGGCTTCAAGGCGATCGTAGACGGCGAAGTGGACGATATTCCGGAGGCGGCGTTTTACAACGTCGGCACAATAGAAGATGCTATGGCAAAGGCAAAGCAGCTTGAAAGCGAGGCATAAATATGAACACCTTCAAGGTTTCGATATTGGCGGCTGACCGCGCTTTTTATGAAGGACCGTGCGAGTCTCTCGTCGTTCCTACATTAAAAGGTCAGTACGGAATATTAGCGCATCACAGAAACGTGATCGCAGCGGTCGTACCGGGAACTCTGAAATATAAAATACCCGATAAGCCCGCACAGATAGCTGCTGTATCAGCCGGTCTTGTAAAAATAGAAAATAACGAGGTACTTGTCCTTGTTGATTCGGCAGAGCGCCCTGAGGATATCGATGCAAACAGGGCAAAACGTGCAGCTGACGAAGCGAGAGAGGAGCTGCTCCAGAAGAAGAGCATCCAGGAGTATCGTTCTACACAAGCAAAGCTTGCCAGAGCGATAAGCCGTCTACGGGTAAAGACCAGCTATATGGAGGAAAATCACTAATAACGCAAGTTAGCCCTATCGGCGCATTACGCGGCGATAGGGTATTTTACTTTATAGTAATAGCAGTATATGGCATAATGGCATACGGTAAGATTTCCGTAACAATGCGCAGGCAAAAATATAAACATACATTCCGTGCAAGCGTCATATAGTTTGATAAGGACTTTTGTGGGAGTGATATGATTGAAAACTGATATAGAAGAGCGGGCCTGCGATTTAGCGATATACATCATAGAGAACAAGGCTACGGTGCGGTCGGCAGCGAAACACTTCGGTATTTCAAAATCTACTGTACATAAAGACTTATCAGAACGTCTCCCGAACATTAATCAAACGATGTACCGACAAGTCAAGGAAATACTTGAGATCAACAAAGCGGAGCGGCATATACGAGGTGGGCTTGCTACCCGCAGGAAATACAAAGGGATATAGAAAAAATATACATGGCGATAAAAGAGAGCCTGCGGATAATTATTATCTGCAGGCTCTTAAAATTTTTACTGTGTAACGTTTGCTGCATTGTAAGGCTATTGCCTTAAACCGTCCATGTGGAGAGATCGGTGTGCAGCAAATCATGCGACTTATGCGAGAGCGGGCTGCCCAAAAACTCGTTATAAAGCGTTATGACCTCTGGATTTTCATGCGATTTGCGGTGTACAGAGGTCTTGTCAAGTCTGTAAAGCGTTTTTGCGCGTTCCGTGCCGAGCTCGCAGCCCTCTCTTATGGGCTGACCGCCGCCGCCGACACAGCCGGAGGGACAAGCCATTATTTCCACAAAATCGTAATCCTTTTCGCCGTTTTCGATAGCCTCGATAAGTCTTTCTGTGTTTCCAAGTCCGTGTGCTACCGCTATACGGACTGGCTTACCGTTGATTTCAATAGAAGCTTCGCGCCAGCCCTCTTCTCCGCGGACAAAGGAAAAAGCGTCAGCCGGCAGCTCCTCGCCTGTGATAACTGCGTGAGCCGTGCGAAGAGCGGCTTCCATAACTCCGCCGGTGGTACCGAAAATCACGCCGGCGCCGCTCGACATACCGAGAGGGGAGTCAAACTGCCCGTCCGGCAGTGACAGGGCGTTCACATGGTTTGCCTTGAGCATACGCGCGAGCTCGCGCGTTGTAATGACAAGGTCAACGTCCTTATATTCGGGGCTTGCGTTTATCTCATCGACATCACACTCATATTTCTTAGCGAGGCATGGCATGATCGACACGCAGAAGATATTTTCGGGAGCAACGCCTATTTTTTCGGCAAAATACGTTTTTGCGATAGCGCCGAATATCTGCTGCGGTGATTTGGCAGTTGATAGATTTGGGATAAGCTCGGGATGTTTGAGCTTTACAAACCTTGCCCAGCCGGGGCAGCAGGAAGTGAACATCGGGAATTTATATTCGTCCCTGTGCGTAAACCTCTCTATAAATTCGTTGCTCTCTTCCATGATCGTAACGTCGGCTGAGAAATTTGTATCGAATACATAGTCTACGCCGAGCGCGCGAATGGAGGAGATCATTTTTTCAACGGTAGCTTCTTCACGAGTCAAACCTATATCCTCGCCCCACGCGGTACGCACGGCCGGAGCGACCTGAACGATACAAATTTTGTCCGCATCTGTAATGGCGTCGAAAAATTTATCCGTGTCGTCACGCTCACGAAGAGCGCCGACGGGACAGTGGGTAATGCACTGCCCGCAGAGCGTGCAGTTTGCGGTATTGATGGTTTTGCCGCCAGTGACCTTGACGGTGGTATGAGTACCGGTACCTGCGACGTCCCATGCGCCTATCGCCTGCACTTTTTCGCATACGTTCACGCATCTCATGCACTTTACGCATTTGGAAGCGTCGCGTATCAGGACGCTGTCGGGATTCCAGTTGTTTTTTTCAAATTTTACGTCAAACGGGACGTCGATTATCTTTAAATCATTTGCGATAGTCTGCAATACGCAATTTTGGCTTCTTACGCACGCAGTGCAGTTAGTGTTGTGCTGAGAAAGTATAAGCTCCACGTTGTTTTTGCGCGCAGCTCTCACGCGTATGCTGTTTGTATGTACGACCATCCCCTCGTCTACAATAGTATTACAGGAAGCGGACAGCTTTGAATTGCCCTCGACCTCAACGACGCATACGCGGCACGCGCCGATCTCGTTTATATCTTTTAGATAGCACAGAGTTGGGATTTTTATGCCGACAAGCCTTGCTGCATCTAATATAGTAGTCCCCTCAGGAACAGTGACGGGGATATTGTCAATAGTGAGATTTACCATCTTGTACCCTTGCCTCCTTTAAAAGCTCCAAAACCGTAGTGATCGCATCTGAGACATCTGGAACATTCCTGCAATATCTCTTTATCTGACAAGCCCAGCTCGCACATCTCAAAATCGTTTGCGCGTTCAGATGCAGGACGCTCTGTCATATTTGCGCGACCGCAAGAATCGGTGAAATTATAGGTGGCGTGCGGAATATCGACCTCGTCGAATATATCATGCTGCATACCTAAATATCTATCAATATTTGCTGCCGCCACTTTACCGGCTTCAATAGCGAGGATAACGGTGGCAGGACCGGAAGCACAGTCGCCGCCGGAGAAGACGCCGCCCTTATCAACGATGGAAGTATCAGGCTGCGCGGAGATATTTCCCCATTGTGTGGGAATACCGGATTTTGCGAAGTGTTCCGATTCTATATCCTGACCGATAGCCGTGATTATCACGTCGCAAGGGATGCTTTTTTCCGGAGCGTCGTCGTCTATCGGAGACGGTCTTCCGTTTTTGTACGGACCGGAGATCTGAGGTTTTACGATCAAAGCTGTAGCGGTACCATTTTCGTCGCTTTCAATACGCACGGGAGCGGCAAGCGTAATAATTTCAACGCCCTCGTTTCCGGCGGCTTCGACTTCCTCGGGCAGGGCGGTCATATCGCTGATCCTACGTCTGTATACGCATCTTACGGATTTTGCGCCCAGCCTTAACGCGGTGCGGCTTGCGTCCATGGCGACGTTGCCGCCGCCGATGACAAGCACGTCTTTTCCTGTGAAATCAGGCGGATTTTCATCGCCGGCAGAGCGGAGGAGGTTTACTGCGGACATGACGTTTTCGCAGTTTTCGCCTTCTATACCCATTAACTTATATGATTGAGCCCCAATAGCAACGTAAATACTGTCATATTTTTCCTGGAGCTCATCAAATGTTATATCCTTTCCTATCTCTACGCCGCATACGACATTTACGCCGGTCGAAAGTATCACATCTATATCCTCGTCGAGATAAGAAGCGGGGAGACGGTATCTTGGGATACCGTAACGCAGCATACCGCCGAGTTTGCTGAGCTTTTCATACACAGTGACACTGTGTCCCATGAGGGCAAGAAAGTATGCGGCAGTAAGTCCCGATGGTCCCCCTCCGATTACAGCGACCGTTTTTCCGGTCGGCGGAAGTACGGCGGGAGCGGGAACGTGACCTGCTTTATCGACTGCGGCGCGTTTGATAGCGCGGATATTTACGGCGTCGTCAACTATGTTGCGGCGGCAGTAATGTTCGCACGGATGCTCACAAATAAGAGCGCAGACGCTGGGAAACGGATTGTCGTTGCGGATGACGCGTACAGCATCGGCATACCGTTTCTCTTTTACAAGCGCAATGTAGCCCGGGATATCGACATGGGCAGGACATCCGGTCTTGCATGGGACTGCGTTAAAGCTGCCTATGCAGCTATTGTTCTTTATATGAGCCATATAGTCGTCACGGAAGGCGGCAATATTATTGGCAACACTTTTGGCCGCTTCAAAGCCGATAGCGCAGTCAGACGAATCCGCGACTGATTTA
>CALWWO010000044.1 GCA_944385265.1 uncultured Oscillospiraceae bacterium | reverse complement strand
GTCGCTACCAACTTTTTGCGAGTTGTGAGGCTTCAGCCCCCACTGCCGAAATGCCGAAAATATCTTTTTCATATGGCTTAGACACCAGGCTGAGCCTGGACGCAATTCGCGTTCCGGGCTCAGTTTTTTATTTTGCCGTTTCACTCGCGTTTTCAGCGGGTATCTTTTTCGTCAACGCTTCCCACGTCGTCGCGGACTATGTATCGTTCGCGACGACTTTTCTTTTGAAAAGTCATCGGCTCACTCACGCCGTCGCTCCTCCTTTCCGCAAAAAGTCACGCTTGCTACGGCTGTTCGCTTGTAAACGCGCTCACATCGCTTCCGCTGCGCTACCAACTTTTTGCGGGTTCAACTCCACTTTAAAATTTTACTCAGGCATCTCTTTTGCTAGCTCTTGCCAAAATTAAAGACGCAACCATATGGTTGCGTCTTTAATTTTGGGCTTCGGCTCGCATAGCGAGCCTCGCTCCATTTATCCATTTAACGGCGGAAGTGAATTCCGCCTATGGCAATTCTCCGCGTTGCTCCGAATTGACGCGCCACCCGGCGCGCGGCTCGGAAGAGCCGTATTTTTAAATATGTCCGCCCGCTACCTTGCTACTCTCCAACTGCGACCCGCTTTGCCGGGCTCGCAGTCGGTTTTCTGATTACAACTCCGGGTATCCTTTTTGTCAACATAACCTATGTTGCCGCAAGCTTCATCGCTTGCGGCGAATTTTTATTAAAAAGTCGCCGGTGCGTTCATTCCGCTGCGTCTCCCCTCAAAATCACAACCGCTGCTCTGGGTCGTGATTTTGTTTTTTCGGAGAAAGTCATGTAATTGGGGGCTTCAGCTCACCTGCCGGTTATAAACGCGCTCCCAGAGCTTCGCCCTGCTATTGACTTTTGCCGGTTCGACTCGCTTTTGAAATTCTTCGCTTGAATCTCATCTGCTGTCTCCTGACATAAACGCTCGGAAAATTTGATGTTTTCCGGGCGTTTTCTTTTTATTCCCCCGCCGAAACTGCTTCGGCAATAGTATCTACAAATGACTGCACAATAGGCGACGGTTCTTTTTCATATATGATACCATACGGCGTTTTGTACTCCCAATCCATGGGGATCGTAACAAGAGAGGGATGCAGATGACCCCATACGTCGAGCGTCTCCATAAGATATCCGCGCTGTTCGCATAAATTAAACGCCGATATGTCGTAATAACCGTCGATATCTATGATATTTACATCGCGGTGATTTTTCAGTATGTCGTCCCGCAGCGCGTCGAGCGTATAGGAATTTCCGCGCTTCACAAGCATTAGAGATTCGCCGCGGAGATCCTCCCATGTCAACAGCGTCTTTTTCGACAAGGGGTGCTTTTTCGATAGTGTAATAGCGCTGTTATATGATTTAAACGGCAAGAAATTATACCGGCCATGCAGTTTTATAGAGCCGAGCGAACTTACGAAACAGTCTATCTTCTTGCCCAGAGCGTCAAGCATGCCGGAAAATCCACCGGTATCGTCGCTAAACGGGACAATGTCGAAATGGTACTCCTCCTCGCCCGTACATATCCTTTCCCACAGCTCAAGCATGTCGTTGCACGGTCTCATAAGCGACGTCCCGACGCGAATTATGCGCGACGCGGTATTTTCCAGCTTCCTTACCTCATACAGCGCCTTATCCTGCAATTTGATCATGGAATTTAAATTTTTATACAGCGACCTTCCCGCCTCGGTCAGAACGACGCCCTGATTAGTGCGCTCAAAAAGTGATGCGCCGACTCGCGCCTCCAGTGCGTTTATTTGATTCATGACAGACACCTTTGATAGATAGAGCTGCTCGGACGCGGAGGAAAAGCTGCCGTATTTCGCCACTGCCATAAATGTATATACGTATTTATTGAGCAATCGTAATTCCTCTTTTCTGCGTTAAGTTTTTCTTAACGAGATGATAACATTTTAGATACTTCGATGTCAACAGCATCAATGCTAAAATTAAAATAAAGAAAAAACAAAACAGGCGGTGCGAAAAATCGATTGAGATACACCGCCCTTCTGATACGGCAGACAAATTCACCGCGATGCGGCGCAATCTATAAAGCAGGAGTTCATATTCTATGAATAAAAAAGGTTCTATTTGGAACCCGGTATTTGTCAGTGTTTTTATCGCTAATTTCTGCTGTCAGATGGGACAGCAGATGATGAATACGCTTGTCCCCAAATTTGCAGACTCCCTCGGCGCCGCGGCGTCGCTTGTCGGGGTCGTGACAAGCATGTTCGCTGTTTCCGCTCTCCTTGTCAGACCGTTTTCCGGACCGGCGATAGACAGCTTTAACAAGCGAAACCTACTGGTGACCGCTCAGCTTTTTATAATAGCCGGTTTTATAGGATACAGCTTGGCAGATAGAGTCGAAGTTATAATCGCGGCGAGGCTCCTGCACGGTGTCGGAGTGGGATTTGTCAGCCCGTTGTGTCTTGCTATCGCCAGCAATTCTCTCCCCGACGAAAAGCTTGGCAGCGGTGTCGGTATATACACCCTCGCCCAGACAGTCGCGCAGGCAATAGGACCAACCATCGGTCTGTCACTCAGCGCAGCGATCGGATATAGCAAATCTTTTCTTGTCGGAGCAGGCATCGTCGGAGCCTCTTGTCTGCTAGCTCTGCTCATAAAAGAGAATGATAGCGCCACAAGACCGAAATTTAAGATGTCGCTTGATAAGATCGTTGCAAAAAATGCGGTAAAGCCCTCTATCCTTATGCTATTGCTCGGTACATCTTTTGCCTGTATCTCATCTTTTTTGGCAATTTATGGGGCTCTGCGCGGTGTGGAGAATATTGGTCTGTATTTTACGGCTTATGCCGCTACGGTTGTTATAACGAGACCTATTTACGGTAAATTGCTCGATAGATTCGGATATGACAAGATCCTAATTCCAAGTATCCTTATGTTTGCGGCATCGTTCTTTATTATCAGCGCGGCTGGCTCTCTCAGCGGATTTATTGCTGCCGGTATAGTCGGGGCATTCGGATTCGGAGCGTGCCAGCCGACACTCCAGTCGCTTTGTATGCGGTGCTCGCCGAAAGAACAGCGAGGAGCCGCCGGCAGCACCAATTATATGGGGCTTGACGCAGGTACGCTTATAGGACCTATCGCAGCAGGACAGATAATCGACGCGATACAGTCAGCGGGTGGCAGCGCGCTCACAGCATACTCAGTAATGTACCGCCTTATGACGATACCGATGTTTTTAGCTCTTGTATTTCTGCTCGCTGTTAATAAAAGTATCAAAAAAGACATTGCAGAGCTTGATGCAGCGAGAGCTGCCGAAGCTGAAACGAACTTATAGCAGCAAATCATATTTATACAGCGAGACAGTAGAATTGTAATGATATTATGTTAATCAATAATTAAAGGAGGTATTGACATGAGCAAATTACTCGCAGGAGCCGCTATGCGATGTGTAACGCCGGAACTTGAGCTACTCAATGCCATGACTAAAGCTGATCCGTCAGCCACAAGGTCTAATCTCTTTACCGGAGTGGAAAGCGATATTTACGTCCGTGTCATCGTAGCGTCAGACGGGGACGAAAAGGTTGTGATGATCGGCGCGGATTTCGAACGCTTTCCGACGAGCAATAAGATCGCCGCCATGCTCAATGAAAAATACGGTATAGATCCGCTTGCGTGTATTTTTTCGGTCACGCATAACCATGAGGCGCCGTTTCTCTACACCAAGGACGGCGGCGACTATGATTTTCAACACGCGGACAAACCGAGAAACGAGCCGATGGAGCAATATATCACATGGCTGCAGGAGCAGATAGTAGACGCTGTGGGAGAGGCTGTCAAAAACCTCACGCCGGCAAAGATGTCCGTCGCCAAGGGCGAGAGTTTTATAAACGCAAATCGTGACCTGCCGACGCCGATAGGTACGATACAGGCAAACAATTTCCATTTCCCGTGCGATCACGAGCTGCTCGTCATCAAATTTTCCGATGAAAATGACGAAACGATAGGCATGTTCGTAAATTTTGCGTGCCATTCAAACGAAATGGTCTGGAATGTGTATGACGGCACCGGCGTAAAGCTCAGCTCCGATCTTGGCGGCGGTATCAGCCGGTTCGTTGAAAAATATCATAAAAACAAGTTCCCAGTCATTTGGGCTCAGGGCGCGGCAGGCGATATAAACCCGATCGTCAGAAGCTCGTGGAGGATAGTCGAGGTAAACGACGACGGTGAGCTTACAATGCATCAGGAGACCTTTGATTACAGGACAAATCTGCTTCAAATGAAATCTCTGATAGCTACTCAGGGGCTTGAGATACTGGAGCTTGAAAAGGACATGACTACTGTCGCCGACGAGTTCTCATTCAAGGGAGCCGAAACGAAGCGTACTGTCCCCGGTTGGAAAACCGCGCATGAGCTTGGGCTTTCCCCCGATACAGCCGATATTCCGAAAGTGCCGACCGACAGAGATGTAATCTTCAATCTGCGTCTTGCAAATTTGTGCGGCGTCGCGTTTGCCAGCATGAATTTTGAGGCGTACACGCGTCTCGGCATGATAGTAAAGGATATGATGCCCGTGAACACTACGGCGATATGCACCTGCTCATTTGGGCGGCTCGGATATTTCGCAGACGAGCAGCAGTACGAATATCACGGATTCGGCGCATCCGGATCTAATTCCACCGGCGCCGCTGCGGAAGCGGCTGTCCGCAGCGGATTTGAAGAACTGATAGGTAGAGTTTTTTAACCGCGTCCCAATTTGTATAAACAATAAAACCATATTTTAAAAGCAAGGAGAACGATTATGAAAGAATTAGATTTTTCAAGCAAGCACGATTTATGGGTTGAAAGCGATGACGGTACAATACAACGCATGGACGAGCCGTACTTTAAGGCGCGTCTGCGCGCTCCCGGTACATGGCAGATAGTCACTTCTGGCGACTATATCTATCTTGTCGAGGGCGAAAATGAAGCTCTGGTGATCGATACCGGCTACGGTGTAGGAAATCTCAGGGAGTATTGTCAGACGCTTACGGATAAGCCGATCTGGAGATGCGTCAACACTCACGAGCACCTCGATCACGTTGGCGGCAATACGTATTTTGACAAAGCGTATATGACCGAGGCGTGCAAAAAATCAATCACCGATCCGAACAGCGCGGTCCCCGATATCAGCGCGGCTGACTACAAAAATAACCATGGAGCCAGGAAAAACGGCGAGTTTGCATTTCCCGATATCAGAGCGATCAATTACCCGCTCGATTATGAGATAGAAACTATCGGCGACGGTTATGTGTTCGATCTCGGCGGGCGCGAGCTTGAGGTCATCTGCGTATCGGATCATGCCGCCGGCAGCCTTATGCTCCTTGACAGGAAAAACCGTCTCCTGTTTTCAGGGGACGAGCTGGGGACTCCTGCCTATAAAGAAATCAGAACAACGGTCGAACGCTACGCCAGAAACGTTGACCGGCTGTATGAACATATCGATGAGATCGATCTTATAATGGGAGGCGGTTTCGTATACGATTATATGATCCTTTTCCGGCAGAAAAAATGCCTTGAGCTTATTTTAGACGGGCAGCCCGGACAGCAGTATCTTCCACCGCACATCATTGAGCCGAAGCCCGATCCCGAAGGACGCATCATCATGCCGCGCCGCTTCCCCGATCAGGCACGCATGATCTCCAGATTGCAGGATGGGTATGAAAACAAACGCATAATGACTTACGGGTATTGCAGCGTTATTTATTTTGCGGACAAGATATTCGACTGACGCAAAACCAGCTTTACCCGATAATTCGAAAATCTGAATCAAACGCATGTTATCCCTTTCTTTATTTTTTCATAAAATGCAGCACAATGACTGCCGATTGCGGCAGTCATTGTGCGCTTTTTGTCACATACCGGCAGGAGCGTTAACTATTTGCACGTATCGCGCCGCGCCGTAAGTGTTTTATCGTCTGCAGGGCAAAGCGAGCGGGACCGCGTATATCTTTCCGAGAAACAGATCGCAATTTAGTCTCGTACATAATTGACAAATATGTTAAACTTAATTTAATGGGGGTGAGAACATAAACATATATCATCTCGAATATTTTTTACAGCTTGCCAAATATGAGCACATGACTGAAACTGCGGATTTTCTCAACATATCTCAATCCGCGCTGAGCAAAAGCATCACGTCGCTTGAAAAGGAACTGGGTACGCCGCTTTTTGACCGTGTGGGCAAAAAGCTGAAGCTGAACGCGGCGGGCAGGGAGTTTGCAAAGCATATCGACGTCGCTCTCGCCGCGCTGAACGAGGCTGTCGCAAATGTCGAAAAGCTGAGGTTTGAGCAAAGCGGGAGCGTGACTATTGCAAATTATGCGCATTTTACCATATTTTCCGACGTTTTCTCTGAATATCAGAAACTGAATCCGCATGTAACTTTTGCTATATCCAACAGCGACAGAGACATCTCGCTTGAAAATGTCGATATTATTTTATATACGTCAAACAGCGATATAACAAACCAGCGGATGGAACAGTTTTGGGTGTCGCAGCAGCTTTTCCGTGAGGGTTTTGTGGTCATGATGGCTCCCTCCCTCGTGCCGGAGGGTGTGGAAGATGAGATAAGCCTGCCCAAACTGAAGGATTTTCCTTTTATCGCTATGTCGTTTAAGGGTCATCTTTTTTTGAGGGATACTACCTACACTCTATGTCAAAACGCCGGTTTTACTCCGAAAGTCACCTTCCAATGCAATGATTTTCTCCTGAAGGTGCGGCTCGTTGAAAAAGGAAGTGGAGTTGCAATAATACCGGAATGCTGCGTAGCAGACGCCAAGGCAATCGCGCCGTCCGTTAAATTTTTGAAAATCAAGGACTGCGACCTCACACGTTCTGTCTCCGTAATGCGAAGGAAAAAAGAATCTATGACGGAGACGGCGCTTGATTTCTGGAATTACCTGATGGATCATTATAATATCACAGAGGAAAATCTCGACTGATGATAACTAAATATTAATAATTTTTTACCGCGGATCCTTTTTGATCTGCGGTCTTTTTTATTTTTCTGTATTTTATTTTTTGAAAAAAAGTCATATTAGTATGAAAAACTCAAATTGATTCTTTCATTTATTAGAAATAAAATATGCGCATAGGAAACAAGTTGCAACGCTTTCTTATGTCCTTTCTTTTGTCCTGAGACCCGGCTGCCGTGCCATTGCCGGGTCTTATCAGGCGCAACTTAACGGAAAAACATATTTGAGCAAAGGAGAAGAAGATGAAAAACAAAGTTAAAAGACTCATTACATTATGTCTCGCTATATGTCTGCTTCTGTCATGCGTCGCCTGCGGCGGCGAAACGTCGGGCAGCGGCGATTCGCAAGATTCCGGCAGCTCTTCAGGTGAAGAAGTTATAAGTGACCGCGACAGCCTTGTCTATTGCGTAAACTTTTCTGAGCCCGGCTCATACAACAGTTGGAGAACGGGCGCTGCGCTCGCGTCGATCCCCGTCATCAACGCGGTAATGGAGCCGCTGATGGAAAATGACGACGGCGAATGGAGGTATGTACTCTGCACGGGCTATGATATGATCGACGATCTGACTGTACAGGTACATCTCAGCGACAACGTGTATTTCCACAACGGCGAGAAGATGACGTCTGAAGACGTCGTATTCAGCACTCAGCTATCTATGGATAGCGTCGTTGGTCCGGTAACTTGGGCATCTGTAGACTCTGTCGAAGCTGGTGACGAGATCAGCGTGCAGTACAGCCTGAAATATCAGAGCAGCGGCTTCAACAACGCTCTTTCCCAGGTCAGTGTTACGTCAAAAAAGTATTTTGATGAGGTCGGACATGAAGGCTTTGCCGTACATCCCATCGGCACCGACTACTTCATGTGGGACCAGTATACTCCGGGCGATACGGTAATGTTAAAGTCCTTTGACCGGTACTGGGGCGAACACGGAACGATAAACAGCTTGCAGGTTCGTTTTATAGCGGAAACAAGTCAGGCGCTTATCGAGCTTGAAAGCGGCAATATCGACATTATGCAGGCTGATGGAAGTACGCTGGATGTTCTTGAGGGGAATGAAAACTTCCATGTTGTAACTATAAACGACCTTATCGTGGAATATCTCGGCTTCAATCTCAACAGTGAAAAAGTCCAGGACGAACGCGTACGTCAGGCTGTCGCCCACGCTATCGACCGTGAGTCGATAAATGACGGTGCTCGCGACGGTCTGTGCGAAGTCGCCGACAGCTTCATGGTGCCGGAGCACGGCGCAAAATACAATCCGGAAGCCGCAAATTATTATGAATACGACCTCGACAAGGCGAGAGAGCTTATGGCTGAGATGGGCTATTCGGAGACTAACCGTCTTTCCCTCACGCTTATGACCGATACGCAGACGCAGAGGTCGCTTGAGGCACAGCAGATCAAAAATATGCTCGAGCAGGTCTATTTCAGCATCGATGTTCAGCTTTATGAAGCAGCTGCTTTCAACGATATTCTAAGCGGCGGCGATCCGGAGTGGTACGACATGCTTATCCGCGGCGTCGGCGTACAGCAGGGCGAGCCGCTGCAGCAGGTATATACCATTCTTAGCTGCGACGCTACAAGGACGAAAACGAATCCGATGTGGCTAATCGAGGAATCTCATCCGAAAGCGGCAGAGTGGAATGAAACTATTCTAGAAGCTTTGTCAACAATGGATCAGGAAAAACAGATACCTATCGTTCATGAGCTCCAGATACTCGACCGCGAGATCTGCCAGGAGGTATGGCTGTTCAACCGCATAAGCTACTTTGCGGTAAACGGTAAACTTCAGCTAGCTGCAAAGGGCTCGAATCTTAATGTAGCTGAAGCATATTTTGTAGAATAGTTCTATATCCAAGCATATTTTCAAAACGGAGGTATAAAATCATGGCTAGTGAAAGAGACGAAAGATCCGTCATAATGAACAGCCCGATAGAGCCTATAAAGATGTTCGACGACTTCTTTTACATAGGCAGCAAAGGCGTGGGTATATACGTTGTAAAAACGAGCGAGGGACTTGTATTCATCGACTCTACGGGCAACGAAAATGCATATGAAGAGATCGTTGTCCCGAGTCTTGAAAAGCTCGGTCTTCAAGACGAGAAAATCCTCGCCCTGTTTTTGACACACGGGCATTTTGACCATCATTTCGGTGCGAAGAGCATTCAGGAAGCCACCGGCTGCAAGGTCGCGCTTACTGAAAAGGACACCGCGTTCATGCTCTGGGGCGTTGAAAATCACGATTTTCCTATAGTTGTGCCAAAGGTAAATATCCTTCTTGAGGACGGTAAGGATTATGTATTCGGCGATCACAAAATACACGTTTTGTTCGGCGAGGGACATACTCCGGGCTGCTTAAACTATTCTGTCGAGGTACATGAAAACGGCGAAACCCACAAAGTCGCCATTATGGGCGGATATGGAATATTCGGTCCCAATACGGGCGAACACAGCTTTTATGGCTTGAACGGCGGAGTTTATCCGTATGGTATACAGGCGGCTGTAGACAACGCGCTCCAGTTTGCGTCCTCGTGCGAAAAGCTGTGGCTGTACGCAAAAGAAAACGGCTGCGACGTTTTCCTCAATCCGCATCCCCATCTGTGCGCTTTGTTTGATATGGCTGAGAAGAACAAAAACCGAAAGGACGGCGATCCGAATGCTTTTGTCATCGGCACAGACGGCGTCAGAAAATGGATTCTTGAGCGGTTTACGGCGTGTCTTAAGCTTGCCGGCGTTTACTCTACCATGATGGACGAATATCAATAAATATGCAAAATTGCCTCCGGCGCTATCTTTCCGGCGGCAAAGTTTTTCAGGAAAAAATCGCACCTTATTGAGCTTGTCATTTATAGCATGCGTCGTTTTTTGAGAGAAAATTTTTTCAAAATGGGTATTGACAGCCGGTTTTAACGGTGCTATAATGCCGCACATAAAAAGGACAAAGGCGTCCGTGAAGACGCCTTTGTCCTTTTTTATTTTTCTAAAATGGGGTGTGTTTATGTTGGTATTTTCTTTGATCGAC
>CALWWO010000043.1 GCA_944385265.1 uncultured Oscillospiraceae bacterium | reverse complement strand
TGGGTTGATGCGCTCGAAATGACAAATCCGATAAAAAAAGACGCATACACCGCCCTCTTAAACGGGGCTTCAAGCATATATAAGATCAAAGATGTTGAAAATGCTTTGGGAGTGATATGCAGGGAAGAAAACATATCGGGTGCAAACATAGATGAAATCAATCTTGGCAACGGCATCGTCTCAATCAGTATAGATTTGCCGCGCATTCTCTTCTATAAAACCTTGAGTGAATGCTCCGGCTTTACAATAAACGATGACGGCGATCTCGTATCGCTGCTGTCATCGCTTTCAGGGGTAAAAGAGGAGTACGATAAAGTAGCTGATGCGCTGAAACAGGTCAAAGAGACCGGCTACGGTATCGTTCTTCCGAAGCGCGAAGAGCTTATTTTGCAGGAACCGGAGATTGTAAAGCAGGGGGGACGCTACGGCGTAAAACTCAAAGCGAGCGCCCCCTCAATACACATGATAATGACAGATATCGAAACAGAAGTGTCACCGGGCGTAGGAGGGGAGCGCTCATCGGAGGATATTATAAATTACCTGCTTCAGGAATTTGAGGGTGATTCAAAAAAGATATGGGAATCAAATATATTCGGCAAATCACTGTACGATATTGCAAGCGAGGGACTCAATGCAAAGATAAAGAGGATGCCGGAAGAGGCACAGTCAAAGCTGCGTGAAACACTCCAGAGAATCATAAACGACGGAAGTAATGGATTGATTTGCATAATTTTGTAAATTAACTTGCATTTTTGCGGACGGTGGAATATAATATTGGGATGTAAAATACATAAGGAGGATATGTATGAAACAAATCTCAAACACAGCTAAAGCTATTGCGCCGTCCGCTACTCTTGCAATAGATAATCTCGCAAAACAAATGAAAGCGGAAGGCATCGATGTCATCGGTTTTGGCGCAGGAGAACCTGATTTTGCCACACCCGATAATATTAAGCTCGCAGGAATCGCGGCAATAAATAACAATCAGACAAAATACACGGCCTCCGCCGGTATCGCGCCGCTGAAAAAAGCGATTTCCAATTATTTAAAAACCGCTTTTGGCTTAGAATATGATCCCGGCGATATCTGTGTATCAAACGGCGCCAAGACCTGTGTTTACACTGTCCTTATGGCACTATTAAATCCCGGAGATGAAGTTATTCTTCCGGCCCCATATTGGGTAACGTATTCCGAAGCTATAAAGCTCAACGGCGGCGTTCCTGTTATCGTCGAAACTAAAGAAGAAGAGCAGTTCAAGCTCTCTCCCGAAAGCCTCAGGGACGCAATTACCGATAAGACAAAATGCCTCATCCTTGCAAGTCCCTCTAATCCTACCGGCGCGGTATATACTAAGGAAGAGCTTATAGCGCTCTCAAAAGTCGTGCTGGAAAAGGATATATATGTAATAGCTGATGAAATATACTGCTCGCTTACCTACGGACAGGAGTTTTTCAGTTTTGCGGCTATAAGTGATGAGATAAAAGAACGCACCATTCTTATAAACGGTGTGTCCAAATCATATTCCATGACGGGATGGCGTATAGGCTATACTGCGTCCAATAAAGAGATCGCGTCTGTAATATCAAACTGCCTAAGCCATATGACGGGATCTCCCAGCACAATATCCCAATATGCGGCACTTGAGGCTATAAGCGGCGATCAGTCGCAGGTCGAGCTGATGCGCAGGGCTTTCGATAAAAGGCGGCAATATTTTGTCCAAAAAGTCGCTGAGATCGACGGCGTAAGCTGTGTAGAACCGGCGGGAGCGTTTTATATTTATATGAATATCAAACCGCAGATAGGCCGCACACTGTACGGCGAGAAGATAAACAACAGTGAAGACTTCGCCTCTGTCCTTCTTAAAAACGCCCTTGTCGCGGTAGTACCCGGTACTGCTTTCGGAATGGACGGATATGTAAGATGGTCATATGCCACAAGTATGGAAAATATCGTAGAGGGACTTAACAGACTCGAAAAATTTTTAAAAGGCCAATGCTGATTATAAAAAGGACCGAAGACATTGTCTTCGGTCTTTTTCTTCGTTCATAGCTCAAATCAAACTTACTTTGCAACAATCTTCTTAAGGCGCGCAAAGCGGGGAAGTCCGTTTTCTGTCACTCTCTCTACTTCACCTTGTATGAGCGGCAAAGCGTAGTCGATAAATTCCGAACAAACACCATTTTGCTCTTCGTTTATCCATTCAAGCGGGATCTTCTTTTCAAAATTCGCAACTTCAGTAAGCGGTATAAGCTCGGCCCTGCATATGTACTTCCCGTCATCATATTCGCGCTTAAATGCGACCATTTTGCCTGTTTGACCGTCAAGAGCGGACTCAACAGCCGTCTTGCCCGCAAAAAATGCCTCGTCAACGTCTGTTTTTGAAGCCGAATGTGACGCACACCGCTGCAAGAGGCTAAGTTCGATGCCGCGCACCTTAACACCGAGCCTCTCTTTAACAGCATTTGTAAGTATCGCTGCAAGGCCGCCGAGCTGAGCGTGTCCAAACCCATCCGTAGCCGATGTTTTTGCCTCAGAAACAAATTGACCGTCTGCGTAGCGTATGCCCTCGGAAACAGCGACGATCACATTTCCGTTTTCCCTGTATATATCCGATACTTCATTTAAAAACTTATCCATATCAAATTCTGTCTCAGGCAGATAAATTAAATCAGGACCACAG
>CALWWO010000042.1 GCA_944385265.1 uncultured Oscillospiraceae bacterium | reverse complement strand
TTGCTGTCACCGGTGTTGATAACGAGGAGGGATAGCCGTGATTTGGTGCGTAGAAGACGACGCCAGTATCCGCGAAATCGAGGTGTATACGCTAAATTCTACCGGATTTGAAGCTGTAGGCTTCTCTGATGGAGCGGCGTTTAAAGCGGCGCTAAAGAATAATAAGCCGGAGCTTATCATTCTCGACGTTATGCTGCCCGGGGAAGACGGGGTTGAAATACTCAAATTTCTGAAAAGCAATCCCGATACATGCGATATACCTGTTATTATGGCGACGGCGAAGGGTATGGAATACGATAAAATACAGAGTCTTGATCTCGGCGCCGACGATTATCTTGTAAAGCCCTTCGGTATGATGGAAATGGTCTCCCGTGTAAAGGCTATTTTAAGAAGGTATTCCAATACGCGCGTACAGCATTTGCTGAAAGCGGGCGGACTTGTCGTCAATCTTGATGAACATACAGTTACCGCCGACGGAGAGCGTATCAATCTCACCTTTAAGGAATTTGAGCTTTTACGTCTGTTTTTATCGCATCCGGGTATTGCGTTTACAAGAGATCAGCTTTTTAACGACATATGGGGCGCGGATTATATCGGGGAAAGCAGAACGGTCGATATGCACATCCGCACTCTCAGGCAAAAGCTCGGCAGCTACGGCAGCATGATCGAAACTGTCCGCGGCGTTGGATACAGGCTGGAGGTGCAAGCATGACAGCTAAAATTTTTCGTTCTACATTTACAGCTTCTATTGCCGTGCTGCTGGCAAGTCTTATCGTTATTCTCGGCGTGCTGTACGGTTATTTTTCCGACTTTCAGGAGAGGCAGCTCCGCGCTGAGCTTGAACTCGCCTCCCAGGGGGTAGAGCAAAACGGCGAATCATATCTTAGCTCAGTCAACACGGGCAATTTCCGCTTTACGTGGATAGATGAGGACGGCACCGTCCTGTTCGACACGCAATCAAACGCGGCTAATATGGAAAATCATTTAGACCGTGAAGAGATACAGGAGGCTCTGAAAAACGGTACCGGCGAAAGCTCCCGCTTTTCCTCGACGCTTATGGAGGAGACGCTTTATTATGCCAGACTTTTAGAGGATGGCACGGTGCTTCGTGTTTCTGCCGACCAGGCGACTGTTTTCAGGCTTCTTGTCGGTATGTTACAGCCGCTTATCATCGTGATACTGCTTGCCGTAATATTATCGCTGCTGCTTGCAAAACGCATGGCAAACCGCGTTGTCACGCCTTTAAACGACCTTGATCTCGATCATCCGCTTGAAAACAACGCATATGACGAGCTCTCGCCTCTGCTTCGGCGCATCAACCAGCAGCACATCCAGATCAACGAGCAGATCCAGGCACTGCAACGCAAAAACGATGAATTCACGCAGATAACCGGTAATATGAACGAGGGGCTTGTTCTCTTAAACAGCGACAACATCATATTGAGCATAAATCCCGCTGCTCAAAAGCTGTTCAACACTGATTCCTCATGCGTCGGCAAGGACTTCCTTACTGTAGACCGCACGCATGATATGAATCATATCATTCAGGAGGCTTTCACAGACGGGCACGGTGAAATGCGCGCGCAGAGAAACGGTAAAGAATATCAGTTCAACGTCTCCCGTATAGAATCTGACGGCGCTGTAGTCGGCGCAGTGCTTCTCGCCTTTGACGTTACGGCGCAGGCGTTTGCCGAACGCAACAGGAAAGAATTTACCGCGAACGTGTCTCATGAGCTGAAAACTCCGCTCCAGTCCATTTTGGGCAGTGCGGAACTGATCGAAAACGGGCTCGCCGCACAAACAGATATACCGCGTTTCGCAGGTCATATCCGTACAGAAGCAGGACGGCTCGTCACCCTGATCGATGATATTATACGTTTATCGCAGCTTGACGAAAAAGCAGATATGCCGTATGAAAACGTAAATTTATACGAGATCGCGACTGAAGTCGTAAACACTCTTCACGATACGGCTGCAGCAAAGAACGTCCAGCTTGACTTAAAAGGCGAAAACGTTTATATAACCGGCGTAAAGCGTCTTGTCTGGGAAATATTGTATAACCTGTGCGACAACGCCATTAAATATAATGTCGACGGCGGCTCTGCTGAAATATCCGTAAAAGAGCAGGAAAACAGCGCTGTCATCGCAGTACGCGATACCGGCATCGGCATTCCGCCGGAACATCAGTCAAGAGTGTTTGAGCGCTTCTATCGCGTAGATAAAAGTCATTCTAAGGAATCCGGCGGTACGGGACTCGGGCTTTCTATCGTAAAGCACGCCGTACAGTATATGGACGGAAAAATTTCCCTGCAGAGCAAACCCGGCAAGGGCACTGAGATCAGCATATTTTTCACAAAAAGCGCAGGCAAATAACCGGCTTGATACTTAAACGCTTGTTATAATGGCTGCGTTTACTTGCACTTTTAAGATTATGTTCCACAAATGAAAAGCGAGCCCGTCTCTCTACAGACGGGCTTGTTTTTTATTGCACGCCGCTCTTTATCCCTGATGAACTGGTGACGGCGGATAGCGTATCTAGTCTTTTCATTGAAAAAAAGGTATTCTTTCTAAATAAATTTAGCCTGTCCACCAAAAGACAGGCTAAATTTTGTTTATTCTATTTTAGAACTGCCGGTCAGTATACCTTTATCAGCAACAGCAGCCCTTCCCTTACGGAAATCTCGGCTGTTTTTCCAGGTAGCGTCTCATTGCTTATCCCGTACTGATATTCAGGAGTTATCTCCGCGTTTTCAAGCGGATATTTGGCGTTTTTGACCGTTATGCCGCGCGCCGTGCCGCTTATATTTATCAGCGAAAAGTACGAGCAGCTATCGCCGACATACGCCGTGCCGTTTGACACTATCTCCATCATGGAGTAATCGTCAACTATCGCGCCGCGCAGTCCGTTTGAATCCAGCATCAAAAGCGCGTACATGTTTCCGAGCGTATGGTCAAGCCGCTCTCCGACGACGCCGATCAGGAGATATTCGTCAAATCCCCTTTTCATCGCCTCTTTTACGGCAAATATCGTG
>CALWWO010000041.1 GCA_944385265.1 uncultured Oscillospiraceae bacterium | reverse complement strand
CTCAAAATAAAAGAGCGCTTCGCGTGAAAACAAGGGCTTTCGGCATTGCCGGTCAAAAATATCCGCGCAATGTAAAACCTTCGTAAAACTTAGCGGAAACGCTTGACAACGCCGCGGGGTAGTGATATGATTTTGATATCAAAAGGATAGTCAGAGAAAGACGTAAAAATATATAACGGAAAGGGAGATCAAAATGAAAGAGATAGTATTGGAAAACAGGAAAAACGGCATGGCAATGCTGTGTTTGACCCTAATCCTGTATGCCGCAGGTATCGCCGCCTGTGTATTCGGCGCGATATTTTTAGAAGGCGGCAGGACCGCATTGGGCGCGCCGCTGCTCACTATCGGGATTCTGTGGGTATGTCTCGGATGGATACCGTTTTGCGGGCTCAAGATATTAAAGCCGCAGGAGGCGCTGGTGCTGACACTGTTCGGTAAATATATCGGCACGCTCAAAAACGAGGGGTTTTATTATGTAAACCCGTTTTGTTCAAGCGTAAACCCCGCCGCAAAGACAAAGCTCGGTCAGAGCGGAGACGTCGACGCTTCACTGCGCACCTCCGTCGTATTGAATGCAACGGCACAGACGGCTGAAATACCAAGCAAAAAGATATCGCTGAAGATAATGACGCTCAACAACAGCAGGCAGAAGATAAACGACTGTCTTGGCAATCCTATAGAGATAAGCGTCGCTGTTATGTGGCGTGTGACGGATACGGCAAAAGCCGTTTTTAACGTCGATAATTTTAAAGAATACCTGTCTCTGCAGTGCGACAGCGCCGTTAGGAATATCGTGAGAATATACCCGTACGACGTAGCGCCGAACGTAGATACAACTGGCGACGGCGTGGCAGACGAGGGCAGCCTCCGCGGGTCGAGCGAGATTGTGGCGGCGCGTATACGCGACGAGATACAGCAGAAGGTAGCCGAGGCTGGGCTTGAGGTCATAGAGGCGCGCATTACGTACCTTGCTTATGCGCCGGAGATAGCCGCCGTTATGCTGCAGCGCCAGCAGGCGTCAGCCGTCGTGGACGCAAGAAAGATGATAGTCGACGGTGCGGTCGGCATGGTGGAGCTTGCGCTTGCGCGGCTCAGTGAAAACGAGGAGATCGTGCTTGATGAAGAGAGGAAGGCGGCAATGGTATCGAATCTGCTCGTCGTCTTGTGCGGCAATCACGACGTTCAGCCCGTCGTGAACTCCGGGAGTCTGTATTAAGCCATGAGCGGCGATAAGCAGAAAAATAAGGGCGCTGTGAAAAAACAGATACCCTTGAGGCTTTCTGAAAAACTGTATAACGCGATAGCAGCATGGGCAGAGGATGACTTTCGCTCTGTAAACGGTCAGATAGAATATCTGCTTTCGGAATGCGTGCGCCAGCGGAAAAAGAACGGCAAATACGTTTCTGACGAGCTGGATGTACCGCCGGAGCTCGATATAAAATAAATCAGTAAAATAAAACAAAAAGGGAGAACGATATGGACGAAATCTTACAAGTGAACGGTCTTTCAAAGACGTTCAAGCTGTCATCTAAGCAGCAAAAGCTTGAAAAGACGAAGCAAAAGGTAAAGGTCGCCGTCAATAACCTGTCATTCTCGGCGTACAAGGGCGAGATATTCGGGCTTTTAGGTCCAAACGGCGCCGGTAAAACGACTACGCTCAGACTGCTGGCGACGCTTATAAAGCCGGACAGCGGAGACGCAATAATAGACGGGGCGAGCATCGTGAAAAACGCGGAGCAGGTCAGGCAAAAGATAGGCTTTTTGACGAGCGAGCTGAAGCTTGAGGAATTTTTTACTCCAAATTATCTTTTCGACTTTTTCTCCGCTCTGCACAAGGTGGACGACGCCACGCGCGATAAACGGAAAAAGGAAATGTTTGAAAAATTCGGCATCGATGAATTTGCCGAGGTAAAGGTCGCCAATTTATCGACCGGTATGAAGCAGAAGGCTTCTCTTGTCATATCGATAGTACACGATCCCGATATAATAATCTTTGACGAGCCGACAAACGGGCTCGACGTTTTGACAGCGAAGGTCGTGACTGATTTTCTCGAAGAGCTCAAAGCTCACGGCAAAACGATCATAGTATCGACGCATATTTTCAGCCTTATCGAGAAGCTGTGCGATAGAGTCGGCGTCATTATCGACGGAAAAATGATTGTATGCGACACGCTGGAGGCTGTTAAAAACGGCAAGGACCTTGAGGACCGCTTTTTTGATATTTATAGGGAAACGGTAGGTGACGCAATATGAAAAACGATATCTGGACTGTTGCGAAAAAAGAGTTCGCCCGGTTTTTCGGCGACAAACGCATGGTTGTATCCACGCTTCTGTTGCCCGGCGCAATGATATACGTCCTGTATAGCTTTATGGGCACGGCGATGAACGACGCATTTTCGGTAGATGACGAGTACGCTGCCACGGTGCAGATGGTAAACATGCCTGATTCCGTTGAGACAATGATAAGCTCGGGCGAGATAAAAATGGACGTCGAAGAGATAGACGAAGGCGGAATCGAGGCGGCAAAAGAAATGATAGAAGATCAGCAGCTCGATTTATGCGTTGTGTGCCCGGAAAATTTTGACAGTGAAATCGCATCATATGGCTCGGCGCTTGGCGGCGCCGCTCCGAATGTTGATATCTATTATAATTCCGCATCTACCGAGTCGTCTGAGGGATATATGACGATGACAGGCATACTTGACGGGCTGGAAGCGATGCTGGCAAATAAATTCGATATAAATAATTCCGATCAGGATTACGATATGGCGACGAATGAGGATACGACCGGCATGATATTCTCGTCTATGCTGCCGATGCTCCTCATGGTATTTTTGTACAGCGGCTGTATCGCTGTAGCGCCTGAATCTATCGCCGGAGAAAAAGAACGCGGAACGATAGCAACGATGCTTGTTACCCCTGTCAAAAGAGCCGATATCGCAATAGGTAAAATATTGTCCCTCGGCGTTATAGCGCTGCTCGCCGGGATATCAAGCGCGCTTGGGACGATACTTTCTCTGCCGAAGCTGATGGGCGCCGCGTCCGATGAAATCTCAGCCAACGCGTACGGCATGAACGATTATCTGATGCTGGGCGTCGTCATACTGTCCACGGTATTGCTGCTGATAACGATGATATCGATAGTGTCGGCGTTTGCAAAAAGTACAAAGGAAGCGCAGACATTTGTTACCCCTCTTATGATCATCGTCATGTTTTTGGGAATAACCTCCATGTTTGGAAGCGGCGCTTCTGAAAACTGGTACATATATTTGATACCGCTTTATAACAGCGTGCAGTGCATGACCGCGATATTCTCCTTCGACGTCACCGCAGTAAATGTCGCTATAGCCGCCGCAAGCAATGTTTTATATGCGGGAATAGGTGTATATGCGCTCACGAGAATGTTCAACAGCGAACGGATTATCTTTTCCAGATAAAAGAAAAATCCCCGCGCGGACGATCCACGCGGGGATTTTTTCGATAAACATCATAATAAAGTAATTTTCTCTCATGCAGCGGAAACATATGCCCGATGGTTTTTGTCGGGAGAGCATATATGACTCCGCAGCCGCATATTTTATCATTTACGCTTTTTGCCGCGAAAGCTTCCGCCGATGCCGGCAGCGCACAGCCTGTCTGTACAACAGACGCATGTAAGCGCACGGTTTGTCTTCTCCCAAAAGCGCTCCGGATACCGGTAAAACTGTATCTCCCAAACCGCAAATACTATAAACGCCATAATAAAAAGAGTGTACGCGTAAAACCCGCCTATCCAGACGAGCGGAGAAAACATCATGAAGTGATCCCAGTTGAAGATGCGGCATGTGGAACAGCACTTATTTTTCATAAAAATCGCTCGGAACGGGCACCATATAACGACGCAAATCAAATCGCAAATGTAGAAAAACACGCTTATCAGCAAAACTTCTGCGCGGTTTATCAGATCGTTTTTGAAAAGAAAGCCTATCGCAGCCGTAATAGTCATCCAAATCACCATGACAGCCGCAGCTCCCTTATTGCTTTTACGGATAAAATTATGTTTTTCAGCTTTGCTCACGCTCTTATCCGCATCTTTTGAGCGATAATACCGTTTAAATAACTTTTGCGAGCCGAGGGCTATAAAATTTTTCAGCGGTATCATCTGCAATATCATATTGGACATCCATACGATCCATAAAATGTGCAAGAGGGAAAAACGGTCAAAAAACCTCATCCCCTCCAATACCGAAAATGCCTCCGGTCTCAAAAAATAGAGCGCGGCTATCGCTCCCCCAACCACAAGGCGAAAAACAAGGCGGGCGATATATTTTTCATCATCGCGCTATACACAACTTTTTTGTGAGACCGTTTCGGCAAAAATGCTCACCACACTTCAAAAGCTAAAATCCTTCATACGGCAGAGCAGCTTCTGCCACGTAAAATTTTCAAATTGAAAAAAGACCAGTCATTCGACCGGTCTTTTGGTGGACGATACAAGACTCGAACTTGTGACCTCCCGCACGTCAAGCGGATGCGCTACCAGCTGCGCCAATCGTCCTCAGTAAGTGGTATTTTACAATACGGCAGCTTATTTGTCAACACCAATCTTAAAATATTTATTACCGGATAAATTATTTATATTCAGATCCTGATATTTCTGCCAAAAAGGGTAAATATGTATTGCTTTTTGGGTGAATATAATTTACAATACATTTCAAAGGGAGGTATTTGCATGACTAAAACAAAAAGTCTTATAATTTCTTCTGTAATAACGATCTTATTTATCGTGGTTTCATTTTATGTTACTCTTCCGGCAATAAATGTCCAGGATCAGGGATTTTGGACATATCTTGTCCTCTGCGCCGCGGTATTCACTGTCGTGTATTCTTTTTTAAGCAGTTTAAAAAAGAATTCGACTAATGTAACGATAAGATTTCCTAAATGGGGCGTTATTGCGATATCAATCCCTGTCGCGGTGCTTGTCATCGGGACAGTGATATCATCGACTGCATTCAATGCGAAAAGATACGCCTCGGTGATAACGGTAGAGGAGGCTGTTTTCGAAGAGGACATGCCCGAATCCGACTCTGTCTCAAACATCGCGCTCATGGACACCGAGTCCGCGACGATAATAGGCAACAGAGCGCTCGGCGCGCTGTCTGACGTCGTATCGCAGTATGAAATAAGCTCGACCTACACGCAGATAAATTACCATAATACCCCGCAAAAGGTCGCAAATCTTGAATATGCCAGCTTCTTCAAATGGCTGAACAACCGCTCGAACGGTGTGCCCGGATTTATTATGGTCGATCCTGTAAATAATACTGCGTCTTATGAAGAGCTCAGCGCCCCTCTCAAATACGTACCGAGCGCATATTTCGGCGACAATCTTTACAGAGCTCTCAGATTTGAATATCCCACCAAGATGTTCAGCTCGGTCTATTTTGAACTTGACGAAGACGGAAACCCATATTATATCGTCTCCTGCCTTTCCGCAAAAGTCGGTCTTTTCGGCGCGAAGGACGTTTCCGAGGTGATTATTTTCAATCCGTGCGACGGGACCTCTACGTTATATCCCGTTTCGGAAACTCCGGCATGGGTCGATATCGTCTACACCGGCGATCTGGCGTCCGAGAAATATAACTGGTACGGCAAGCTCTCCGGCGGATTTATCAACAGCATAATCGGCAATAAGGACTGCAAGCAGACTACGGATGATTACGGTTACGTAGTGCTTGAGGACGACGTATGGTACTTTACAGGCGTAACCTCTGTAAGCAGCGATGAAAGCAACATCGGCTTTGTCCTTTCAAACGCGAGGACCGGGCAGTACAAATATTACCCCATCGTCGGTGCGGAGGAATATTCCGCAATGGCCGCAGCCGAGGGGCAGGTGCAGGAAACAGGATACACCGCCTCTTTCCCGTCGCTTATAAACGTATCCGGAGAGGCGACATACATCCTTGTTTTAAAGGACAACGGCGGGCTTGTGAAGCTGTACGCGCTTGTAAACGTTGAAAACTACGGCATCGTAGCCACGGGCTCGACTCAGGAAGCCGCTTTTTCCGCGTACAAAAAACGGCTTGCAGAGAACGGCATCGTAGACACAACGCCGGAGGATACGCTTTCAAGAACAATTACCGTCGAAGACGTGCGTATCGCGTCGCTTGACGGCTACTCAGTTGTGTATATCACAGCGGAAGACGGCTCGGTCTACAAAGGATATCTCGACAACGACGAGAGCCTGATCCTCATACGGGCAGGCGACTCTATATCCGTCGAATATTCCGAAACCGATATAGACAGGATATATCTAATAAGCTCATGGAGCTGAAGCGATATGCGCAAAATGAAACGGAGCAGTATAAAAACTGCTCCGTTTTTTCATTAACGTAGCGCCGGTAAAACACCGGCTTTTGCACTCATACGTCACTCATACGTATTTTTTTATTATTATACCAGTTCTTCCGCGGCGCGACGTTGTGCCGGCGTCGAATATCTGAGCTTTGCCCATTCCCCTTACGCTTATGATATCCCCGTCCTTTACCGTCCTGTCGCCTTTTTCACATACGATATGATTAACGCTGGCGGCTCCTGAATTTACGCACTGAGCCGCCCTTTCCCGCGAAATATTAAATGCCGCCGACACGATGGCGTCAAGCCGCATGCTCATCACTGTCGCTCTTTTTTCCTCAAATTTTATCTCGGGCACAGGTATAGTTTGAAGATCTATCTCCTCGAGCGAAAGAGGCGACCTTCCGGCAGACGTGACGTTCTGCATCACAAACGGCACAAGCTCGCGCAGTATCATAAAGCAGCACGCGTTTTCCGTGGTTATTATATCGCCGACAGACTCGCGCACTATCCCCGCTCCCATAAGGCTGCCGAGAAAGTCGCGGTGCCCAAGCTTTACATTGCCTTTATAAGATGCTCTTACAGCCGCTATCGGACCGTCATACGACATGAGCCAATTTTCGTCGAGATAATCGGGCAGAAACGCTATCACGTTCCGCTCCGCTCCCGTATACCCGCCGAATACAACATACCGTGCTTTTATACTGTCGAGCATTTTCCTTGATATGGCTTGCTGCTCCGGCGTCATAAACCGCGTTGACGACGGAACGCCTTTTATCCGCGCAAGTTCTTCTTTATCGAGCACGGAAGCCAGAAGCAGGCGCTGCTCCCCTCCCGCGGCAAACTGCGCCGTGATCTCTCTCTTGCTTTTCATCGCGTCTTACTGCTTAAAGCGGGATATTATTGTTCCTGTAGTATTTTTTGCACGCTTCAAGAGAGCGCACAGAGTATTCAAAAGCGCCCCATGCCTCCGTCCTCTCCTTATGCGGTATCTCCGGCATGATGATTGCGCCCTCAGGTATTGCCCGTACAAGATCGGCAAAGTCCGCGCCTGACTCGCCCGGGAACAGGCGGTAGCTTCTGCCCTCTTTGGCAAGAGCCGCTTTATCCTTCGGAAAATCAATATGCGGCACGTCGCATATATGGAAACAGTCTATAAGTTCCGGCGGGCAGTTTTGCACATCTTCAACAGACGCGCCTTTGTAATAGAGGTGCATCACGTCGACAGTTATACGCGCATTCGGGCGGTTTACCTCTTTTAAAATCTTCTGCGCCTTTTTTATATCGTCGCACACCGCCCATGCGACAAATTCCAACGTGACGTTTATGCCATAATCAGCCGTAACGTCGCACAGCTTTGCAAATTTTTCAAGAGCCATATCCTCGTTTTCCGTCCAAATACTCGTCTGTACTCCGGAAATACCGTGCTTGCCGGCAAACTCGAAAACAGGTCTCAGCGTCTCCGGATCGGGAGCCACGCCCATGCCGAACGGATGCGGATTTCCAGGATCGTCTATGATACAGTTTCCGATACCGTCCAGAAAGACGCCCGTCTCATCCATCGCTTTTTGAACTCTGTCCCACAGCTCCGGACGCTCCACTATCTCAGGGATACCGCCGCCGCGCGGCAGAAGCATAGCGCCGCACGCATCGTACCCTGCGCGATATGCGTTGTACACATTTTCCCACAGATTTGGGGACGTCCCCATTCCCTTCCATAATTTTCTCATACGACCGAACTCCTTTACACCGGCGCGTATACCGCCGTTTATATCATATTAGCAGTTTAACACGCCGGCAGGCAAAACACAACCGCCGCGCATATACGGGATAGACACGCCGCCTGCATACGGCGCGGGAGACGCGGTGGCGCTCTACTTCTGTGCAAAGCACACGCAGAAATCAAATTATCGGAATCAGTGCGGCACAGTAGTATCCCGCGGGGCTCCGTAAGCGCGCCGCACCGTACTTTCCCGCCGGCGGTCTCCGCAAAGAAGCGGCTTTACGTGCGTTCTCGACGCTTTTCCGCACACCGGCGTGAAATATACGGAAGATATGTGTAAATTTTCTGATTCCCCTTTTTTTAACAGTCTTTGTGTGATATAATATATTTGCTTTATTGTATATTTTGCCAAGTAGATTTCCTCCGCGGCAAAAATATCAAAAGCATACATTTTCCCCCTCTACATGAAAGGATAAAATCATGGGCATTTTTTCAAAACTTTTCGGCACGTATAGTGACCGTGAGCTAAAAAAAATAACTCCGATAGTAAATAAGATCGAGCAGCTTGAAACTTCGTATAAAAATCTCTCGAACGAGCAGCTCCGCGCCAAAACGGACGAATTCAAATCTCGGCTCGCCGCCGGCGAAACGCTTGACGATATATTGCCCGAAGCATTTGCTACCGTGCGCGAGGCGGCTGACCGCGTGCTCGGTATGCGGCACTATCGCGTACAGCTTATGTGCGGCATCGTCCTGCATCAGGGACGTATCGCAGAGATGAAAACCGGCGAGGGCAAAACTCTCGTCGCCACTCTTCCGGCGTATTTAAACGCGCTTACGGGCAAAGGCGTGCATGTCGTCACAGTAAACGACTATCTTGCGCGGCGCGACAGCGAGTGGATGGGAAAGGTCCACCGCTTTCTCGGTCTCAGCGTCGGGCTTATCGTGCACGGTATGACGGCAGAGGAGCGCAAGGCTGCGTATAACGCCGATATAACCTACGGTACGAATAGCGAGATAGGCTTTGACTATCTGCGCGACAATATG
>CALWWO010000040.1 GCA_944385265.1 uncultured Oscillospiraceae bacterium | reverse complement strand
AGAACTTTGAATACAAGGAGGCAAAGCGCGCCAAAAACCGCAACGACAGCCGTATACGCTATCTGGAGGCTATGATAAAATCGGCTCATATCATTGAGGATACCGCCGCCGACGGGCAAGTGGGGCTATACGACAAGGTGGAGATCTTCATGCCGGAGGATGATACGACCGAGATAATACAGGTCGTGACTACGATCCGGTGCGATCCGTTGAACGGTCTCATCAGCAAAGAGTCTCCGCTCGGCTCCGCTGTATTGGGCAGGAAAGTCGGCGATACCATGACTGTAAATGCGAGCGACAGTTACAGCTACACCGTGGTAATAAAATCCATCGAAAAGTGCGAGGACGACGGCTCCGCCCCGATTTTGTCGTACTGAGAGCGCAGCGGCATTTTTACTGTTTTTTCACTGTTTTTCTCTTTTTTATGTGGACAACCATTACAACTTTGATGTATTATATAAAAGTGATTTGCCTTTGGAAACAGGCAAAAATTTTACATGATAGATATCTGCACATCTAAGGAGAGTTATAAGCTGTATGAAAACTAAACCACAATATCATTGGCTGATCGTCGCCTCGTGCTGTATGCTTGCTTTTACCTCTATCGGTCTTCTGTATAACAGCATGGGCATATTTTATACTCCGATCGCCGATACCCTTGGCGTTGGACGCGGCAATATTTCACTGTTCTCGACGATAATGAACATAACCAGCGGTCTTACCGGTCCCATTATCGTCCGCATTATCAACAAAAAGAATCTTCGCAAAATACTGTCGCTCGGCGTTTCCTGCGCCGCCGTCGGACTTGCGATAGTCTCACAGGCGCAAAATGTGTGGACATTTTATCTTGTCGCTCCGTTTATGGGCATCGGATTTGCCTCCTTCAGCGCGATACCGCTTACTATCATCATAGGAAACTGGTTCCACGCAAAGCAGGGACTTGCCCTTGGAATCTCATACTCCTTCTCTGGCATAGGCGGCGCCATCTTCAATCCCATCCTCAACGGCATCATATCCGCATTCAGCTGGCGCGTCGGACTTATATCTATGGCATGCTTTATTGTATTGTTCGCACTGCCCGGTATCTTGTTCGTCTTACGTCTTACCCCGGAGGAAAAGGGACTTCTCCCGATGGGAGAAACCGCTCCCGTCAGACCCGCCGCAAGCAAGGGAAAGAATGCAAACTCTAATACGAGCATGAAAGCTATCATATTTTCGCTTCCTTTCCTTCTCGTCACGGTCTATGCACTGTGCAGTAATATGTGTCCATCCATAAGCTCACATATTTCAGGTTATGCGCTTACCCTTGGCTTCACCACCGCTCAGGGGGCTACCATGATGTCGGCCATCATGATCGGTAACATCTCCTCAAAGCTTCTCATCGGCGTCATAAGCGATAAAATCGGACCTATAAAAGCATGTTCCATCATGTTCTGCTCCGTTATAACAGCGTTGGCGCTTTTCGCCTTTGTACCGTTTACCCACTTTCCTGTCGTACTTGTTGTATGCGTGTTCTTCGGCGCTGTATATTCGATATTTGCCGTTGGGTTCCCGCTTGTTGTCCGTCGCGTATTCGGCAATGAAAACTACGCGAAGGTATTCTCAACTATTTCCATGATAACGAATATGCTCAGTGCCTTCATGATAAGCATCATTGGATTTATCTACGACGTTACGGGTAGGTATCAGGCGGCGTTCATCACATGTATGTGCGCTTCTATTATCGCTTTTACACTTTTGAATATTATCGGGCGTATGAAACCTCACAACGAACTTGCAGTTGAAAAAAACTAATTGATAATTCGCATATGTAAAAAGGCAGATAGTTTTGCTATCTGCCTTTTTATGCAAGACCAAACAGGTATAAGATCAGACCGCATACTACGCTTGCCGAGATGCCGTATACTATCACCGGTCCCGCAATTATAAACATTTTAGCGGCCATACCGGTTATAAATCCTTCTGACTTGAATTCCAGCGCCGGTGAAGCGACCGAGTTTGCAAATCCCGTTATCGGCACAAGCGTGCCGGCGCCGGCAAATTTTGCAATATCGTCATATATCCCGAGCCCCGTCAGAAGGACTCCTAAAAACACGAGCGTCACCGAAGTACACGTTGCGGCAATATCCTCTTCTGCGCCCAGCGCCTTGTAACCGTCTAAAAGCCCCTGCCCTATGCAGCAGATAAGACCGCCTACAATGAACGCTTTTATCATATTCGATCCTGTCGGTGAATTTGGCGATTTCTTTTTTACATATTCGCCGTAATCTTTGTTTGTCATTTTCATAAAAACACCTCTCAAAGGTATTTTTCCCGTTTGAAAGGTATTTATTATAAATTATAAATTTCGGACCTTGTGTCTTATCTATCCGCGTGGAAGCCGATAACATCGTCTATCGGCATAGACAGCACTATCCCATTTGCATCGCTTTTTATGCCGCATTTTTCGCCTATTGCGTTCATAATTGGCAGCTTGCTTTCAGAGTCCGACAATATCAGCACGATATCTCTCTCGTCCTGGATTCCCAGTCCCCAAAGATTTGTTATTTCGTCGCTTCCGCTCTGTCTGCTGTGTATCACAGTACCGCCTCTCGCGCCCGCAGGTTTGGCGCATTCCATTACATTATTGGCAAATCCTCTGTTTACGATAGCAGCGATCACTACATATTTCCCTTCCGTCAATATAACCTCACCCTTTCTTTCTTCCTGAAGCGCTGAGTCGCTCTTTACTTGCTCAAGCGCACGGAGCACAAACGCGTTTGCCCCTGTTATTGGGACAGTAAACGCTATGCCGCTGTTTACCGAGCCGATCTTCAGCTCTTTCCGTAGCTTTTCGAGCATTTTATCCGCAATCTGTTTTGTCATCACGCCAAGCAGCACGCTTTTATCTACGCTGCCGAGACCGAGCATATCCATGATCTCGCTTGACACCGTACCCTCCGCGAGAAATCTATTCTGAAGAGGTAGCGACTCCTTTCGAAACAGCAGCTCCGCCTTATCTGCTTTTTTTGCCGTTGTTATCAACGCAAGCAATCGCAGCGCAGTGTTTTTTCCATTCAAGCTCATTCGTCGCTCCCTCCTTCCTCATCGAAGCTTACGATATCGTCCCAATCGTCCGGTATCACAAAGCCCTGTATCGCTTTTCTCTTGCTGCGCCTCAGCTTATACTGATAAACCAAGCCCATTATCTGTATAGCTATCAGCGGAGTCAGCGCAACGAGTGCGACAACGCCGAACGCGTCAGTCATCATATTCCCTCCGACAGCCTCGCACACACCTATGCTGAGCGGGAGCAAAAACGTCGTCGTCATCGGTCCGCTGGCAACTCCACCGGAGTCAAACGCGATACCGATAAAGATTTTTGGTACAAATCTTGACATTATAAGCGAGATAACGTATCCGGGAATGATGATCCACTGAATCGGGATACCTGTCAATACGCGGGTAATGGCAAGACCAACGCTGACAGAGACGCCTATTGACATGCAGCGGTTCATCGCCCGCACGGAGATGGTCCCCTCCGTAACGCTCTCTACCTGATGATTTAAGACCTGTATGGCAGGCTCAGCCTTGACGATATAGTAACCGATCAAAGCGCCGATCGGCACGAGCGCCCATTTATATGACAGGGAAGCAATCTCTTTCCCAAGAAATGCGCCAACCGGAGCAAATCCGATATTTACGCCGCACAAAAAGAGAACCAGCCCCACATATGTATACAAAAAACCGACGGCAACTCTTTTGATCTGGTGCCTCTGATAACGGCGGCAAATCAACTGAAACATCGCAAATACCGCCGCGATCGGAAGCAGCGAGATAAACACTTCCTCAGCATAAACTGGAAGACCTCTTAAAAATTCTCTCGCTATATCCTGCGTCGTGACTACGGTCGCCACATCGGTAAGCGTATACGCCGCCTCCTGCGGTCTGAAAAAGCAGCCGAGTATCAACACGGCTAAAATCGGTCCTACGCTTGAAAGTGCGACGAGACCAAAACTGTCGCTCGCAGCGTCCTTATCTCCGCGCATAGAGGCAAAGCCCACGCCCAGCGCCATGATAAACGGGACTGTCATAGGACCTGTTGTAACTCCTCCGGAATCGAAAGCAACTGCGATAAACTCTTTCGGGACAAGGTATGACACTCCTATAAGCAGGATATACAGGACTATCAGCATTGTCGAAAGACTTATCTGATAATACGTTCTTACTATTGCCAGCGCAAGGAAAATACCGACGCCTACCGCAACGGTTATTATGAGCATACTGTTCGGTACTGCCGGAACCTGCTCAGCCAAGACCTGCAGATCTGGCTCCGATATCGTTATGATAACGCCCATGATAAAAGCCAACGCAACGACTATCTGTATACGTTTTGTCTTTGAAAGCTGCGTACCGATACCCGCGCCCAGGGGGGTCATGGACATTTCCGCGCCAAGCTGGAAAAAGCCCATCCCTATAATCAGCATAACAGCGCCCGTCAAAAACATCCCTATCGTCCCGATTTCCATTGGGACGAGAAGGACGCTGATTATAAGCACTATAGCCGTGATAGGAAGCACTGCCGATAGCGATTCTATCGTTTTTTCCTTTAATTTTGGATTCAACTTAACACCTCTTTTACTCTTCTTATATTATATTTTACGTTATTTTTATATGAATCGCAATCTTTTCTTCCGTTTTTAGTTGTTAACTTTTCTTTACATTAAAGCCTCTTCAATGTTACTCAGAAAATAGTATAACATAAAAAAACGCCTTCCTACGGTATTGTTCCCGTTTGGAAGGCGCTTTATTTTTAATTGATGCTGATCAGCCGACAAGCTCGATGACCGCCATCTCGGCAGCGTCGCCGCGGCGCGGTCCAATCTTTGTTATACGCGTATAACCGCCGTTGCGATCGGCATATGTCTTAGCAAGCTCGTCAAACACCTTTACGACCACTTCTTCTCTCGTGATAAAAGCGAGAGCCTGACGGCGCGATGCAAGCGTGTTCTTTTTGCCGAGAGTTATCATATTCTCGGCAAGAGGCGCAATTTCCTTTGCTCTTGTGACTGTGGTTTCCATTCTTCCATTTGCAAGGAAATCGGTAACCTGTTGTCTCAGCATCGCCATGCGCTGATCGGTCGGTTTGCCAAGCTTTCTTGTTCCGGGCATTTTCTTTACCTCCTTAAAACCATTTCGGAGCGTTTAGTTGTTCTCTTCACTTGCAAGGGAAAGTCCCATCATCGCAAGCTTGTGAACTACCTCCTCAAGAGATTTATGTCCAAGATTTCTCACCTTGATCATTTCTTCCTCTGTCTTTGATATCAGATCTGCTACTGTGTTGATATTCGCTCTCTTCAAGCAGTTGAAACTGCGGACAGACAAATCAAGCTCTTCTATCGTCATTTCAAGAACTTTATCGTGCTGGGTCTCCGCCTTTTCAACAACTGTTGATTTATCGCCTATCGTATCTGACAAATCAGTGAACAGCATAAAATGATCGCAGAGAATCTTCGCGCCGAGCGATACGGCGTCGCGCGCTGAGATCGTATTATCCGTCCATACTTCTATTGTCAGTTTATCAAAGTCCGTCATATTACCTACACGTGTATTTTCTACCGTGTAGTTGACCTTTGTTACCGGCGTATATATCGAGTCGATGGGGATAACGCCTATTACCGGCTGTTGAAGCTTATTGCGCTCTGCCGATACGTATCCGCGACCATGATTCAGCGTCATCTCTATATTGAGCGATGCGTCTGGTCCAAGCGTAGCTATATGCAGCTCCGGATTGAGTATCTCGACTTCTCCGTCCGCCTTTATATCGCCTGCTGTTACTTCACATTCACCTATCGCGCTGATATATATCGTTTTTGTCCCTTCGGCATGTGAACGGGCGATCAGCTTCTTTATATTGAGAATGATCTCCGTTACATCCTCTTTTACGCCTGGTATTGTCGAAAACTCATGCTGGATACCGGCTATTTTCACCGTTGTAACTGCCGTCCCGGGAAGGGAGGACAGAAGTATCCTGCGCAGCGAGTTCCCCAATGTTGTGCCATACCCTCTTTCGAGCGGCTCTACAACATACTTGCCGTAAGAGCTATCCTCCGGCGTTTCAATACATTCTATACGCGGCTTTTCTATTTCAATCAAAACTATTACCCTCCTTTAAGTCGAACGCTATTGCGCTTTTTTCCCAGCTTACCAATTTGAGGGTCAGTATATTACTTAGAATAGAGCTCAACTATCAGCTGCTCCTCGATCGGCAGATCAATATCATCTCTTGCGGGCGCTGCTGCAACCTTAGCCGTCAAAGTATTAGCGTCATACTCCAGCCACTTTGGAGGCTGACGGAACATGTTCGCCTCTACATTCGCCTTAAATTTATCAAGGCTGCGGCTGCCCTCTTTCAGCGCAATGACCATACCGGGCTTTACGAGGAACGACGGGATATTTACCTTCTTGCCATCCACTGTGAAATGCCCGTGACGCACGAGCTGTCTTGCCTCAGCTCTGCTCATTGCAAAGCCAAGTCTGTATACCACGTTGTCAAGCCTTGACTCAAGGATGGACAACAGGTTTTCACCGGCTTTACCTTGTCTGTTGCTGGCCATTTCAAAATAACCTTCAAACTGTTTCTCAAGTACGCCGTAATACCTCTTTACCTTCTGCTTCTCACGAAGCTGGCTTCCGTATTCTGACGCCCTTGTTCTGCCCTGTCCATGTTGACCGGGAGCGTATGCTCTGCGTGTTATTCCGCATTTATCTGTATAGCATCTGTCGCCTTTCAGGAAAAGCTTCTGCCCTTCTCTGCGGCAAAGGCGGCAAACTGCATCGGTATATCTTGCCATATGCTTTTACCTCCTTAAACTCTGCGCCTTTTCGGCGGACGGCATCCATTGTGCGGGATCGGTGTAACGTCCTTTATCATGGTCACTTCAAGACCGACTGACTGAAGTGCGCGGATAGCCGCTTCTCTTCCGGAGCCTGGTCCCTTTACGAAGACCTCTACCGTCTTGAGCCCGTGTTCCATAGCCGCTTTCGCCGCCGTCTCCGCCGCTGTCTGAGCAGCGAACGGCGTTGACTTCTTGCTGCCGCGGAAGCCCATCCCGCCTGCCGACGCCCACGATATCGCGTTTCCGTTTACGTCGGTAATCGTTACCATTGTGTTGTTAAAGGAAGAGCGGATATGAACTGCACCTTTTTCAATATTTTTACGCTCGCGACGTCTTGTTCTTACTACTTTGCCTTTTTTTGCTGTTGCCATTACATATCCCTCCCTTACTTCTTCTTATTCGCCATTGTGCGTTTCGGACCTTTTCTTGTCCTTGCGTTCGTTTTGCTGCGCTGTCCTCTTACCGGCAATCCTCTTCTGTGTCTCAGACCGCGATAGCAGCCGATCTCAGTAAGTCTCTTGATGTCGAGCGCTACTGTCCTGCGAAGGTCGCCCTCTACGATGTAGTTCTTATCTATACACTCGCGGAGCTTTCCCTCTTCTTCTTCTGTCAAATCTTTTACTCTTGTATTGGGATTGATACCCGTCTCTGCCAAAATTTTTCTTGAGCTTGCAAGCCCTATACCGTATACGTAGGTAAGACCTATCTCAATTCTTTTATCTCTTGGCAGGTCAACGCCGGAAATACGTGCCATACTTGTCAATCATTCCTTTCGTTCTCTTAATAACGAATTAGCCCTGTCTCTGTTTATGTTTCGGGTTTTCGCAAATTACCATTACTTTGCCCTTGCGCTTTATAACCTTGCATTTCTCACACATGGGCTTTACGGACGGTCTAACTTTCATTTGAAATAACCTCCTGTTACTCTTACTTGCTGCGCCAGGTTATCCTGCCGCGGGTCAAATCATATGGGGACATCTGGACTGTGACTTTATCACCCGGAAGAATTCGAATAAAGTTCATCCGAAGTTTTCCGGAAATATGCGCCAGTATTATGTG
>CALWWO010000039.1 GCA_944385265.1 uncultured Oscillospiraceae bacterium | reverse complement strand
GTATAATATCCGCTTTGCGGATATTATACCGCGACCGCATGCGTCTTCATAAAAGCTCTTTGATCAGGCGGTTAAGAGCCCTTGATAAAATCATATATTTCACTTTATGGACACGTCTTATGCCTTTTATAATAAATCGAACCTTTACTTATAGCAATATGTATGTAATAATGGTTTCGGTTTTCACGCAATTTTATTTGACACTTCAAATCAGTTTAGGAGGACTTTGTTATGAGAACTGTTGGTACTGTTGTTAGAGGGATCCGCACCCCTATTGTTCGCGAAAACGACGATCTTGTTTCTATCGTATCAAGCAGCGTCCTTGCCGCTTCTAAAGAGGAGGGCTTCAGCTTTAACGACAAAGATATCGTCTGCGTTACCGAATCAGTCGTCGCCAGAGCTAACGGTAACTATGCCTCTACTGACGCTATTGCTTCCGATGTAGCGACAAAATTCAACACCGACACCATTGGTGTCATTTTTCCCATCCTCTCAAGAAACCGTTTTGCGATCTGCCTTCGCGGCATTGCAAAGGGTATGAAGAAAATTTTCCTCATGCTCAGCTACCCAGCCGACGAGGTTGGAAACCATCTGTTTGACGAAGATCTTCTTGATAAATACGGCATAAATCCATGGAGCGACATTCTCTCCGAAAAACAATACCGCGATATTTTCGGCTATCAGCTCCATCCCTTTACAGGCGTAGACTACGTCGAATATTACACGAATCTCATTCGCGAATGCGGCTGCGATGTCGAAGTGATTTTTGCAAACCATCCTTCCGCTATTTTAAATTACACTAAAAATGTCCTCACTTGCGATATACACACCCGTGCAAGGACCGTCCGCCGCCTTAAAGCTGCAGGCGCGGAAACAGTGCTCACGCTTGCCGATATATTAAACGCCCCTGTAAACGGCAGCGGATATAATGAAAACTACGGACTTCTCGGCTCCAATAAAGCGACAGAAGAATCTGTAAAGCTGTTTCCTAGGGATTGCCAGAAATTTGTCGACGCGCTCCAGGCGGAGCTAATTGAAAAAACCGGCAAAAACATCGAGGTCATGATCTACGGCGACGGCGCTTTTAAAGATCCCGCCGGCAAAATCTGGGAGCTTGCCGATCCGGTCGTTTCCCCCGCTCATACGCGCGGACTTGACGGTACGCCAAACGAGCTTAAAATAAAATATCTCGCCGACAATGATTTTTCAGCTCTCAGCGGGGCAGAGCTTACAGACGCTGTTAAAACATCTATTAAAAATAAGTCTGAAAATCTAAAAGGCAATATGGCGTCTCAAGGAACAACACCACGCCAGCTCACCGATCTGATCGGCTCTCTCTGCGACCTCACCTCCGGCAGCGGAGACAAAGGTACTCCCGTCGTGTTCATTCAGGGATATTTCGACAATTACTCTCAAGATAAATAGTGCCTGCCGCCCGAAATTTCGGGCGGCTTTAAATATCCGCTGGTGGAGATAAATGGGCTTAAAATCCTCGCATATTATTAAATGTGGGGATTTTTTCGTAAAATCAGCTTTTTCATTATAGAATTTGCATAGTGTGACAAAAAATAAGCGAAAAGTGTAGAAATATACAGAATGTTGTATTATAATGTGTATTGCTACGGTACATTAAAAAATTTAATGGAGGTTATTGTGAAAAATTCTGTTTCTACACGGCAAAATTCACGCCGCAAGCGCAAAAACACGAACATATTAAAAGCAGTGGCTTTCATCTTAATGTTTATACTTCTTGCTGCAGCTGTGGCATTTATAATTTTTGACAGCCGTGATGCTAATGATAGCGGCAGCTCCGGTCTTATATCATCATCGGGCGCTGTAATTCTCGAGCCAAATGATGATAATACGCAATCCGCTGCCGATTTCAAAACAGGCTACATAGCTTCAAGCGGAAATCCTGTAAACGTAATAAGCAGAAACTATATCACTCTTGCTTCTCTTCCGCGCGGAACAACTGTTTCCTACTCGTCTGAAGCATCTGATTTTACAAATTATGCCGCTGTACAATTAGAAGACGGCACCGTCGGTTACGTCCCCTCTGCAAATATAACCGACGATCCAGGCGCTGTCTTGGAGGAAAAAACTATCTTTGTAAGGACATCTCAAAACCTATGCAGTGAAGACGGATTTACGCTTGGCACGCTCGTAAATAAGGGCGCCGAGCTTCAGGTGATCGGATATGATTCGCTTAACGACGACGGCTCTGTCAACAAGTATCGCGTAAGCTACAACGGCGAAGAGGGGTATATCCGCGCCAAATATGTCACGACGAGCGCAGAGGCGGCTAACGCCGTATACGACGAAGCAGGCACGTATCAGACGCACGCTTCACGTGAAAACAGATACGGCGGCGGCGACGCGGCAAGCCTTGACTTCTTCCCTCGTGAAAAGCAGTCTTTCGGCAACAATGTAATGCCCGAGGAGTGCCGCACCCTATATATCTGCGGCTCCGCTGTAAAAAATATCGACGCGTATATCGAGCTTGCCGATTCTACCGGCATCAACGCCTTTGTCGTCGATATTGTCGACGGTACCGCAGTTTCTTACCCGTCCCCTGTCATGCAGGAGTATAGCCCGACGGCATATGGGCGCGCTATCTGCACACTTGAGGAGTATCAGCAGGCTATACAGAAGCTCAAGGACGCGGGATATTACGTCATCGGCAGAATAACCGCATTCAACGATTCGAATCTTGTCGCCGATTATCCCGAATGTGCCATTACTGATAATAACGGAGCGCCACTGTCTCTGTCGCGAGGCTATTGGCCAAGCGCGTATGACCGCCGCGTCTGGCAATACAAGGTAGAGCTCGCAGTAGATGCGGTCGAGACCATGGGCTTTAACGAGATCCAGTTTGACTATGTCCGCTTCCCGGATGGTACGCGCTCGCTTGAAAGCGCCGGTACGATCGATTACAACAATACATACGGCGAGACAAAAGCGCAGGCTATACAGCGTTTTCTTATGTATGCTTGCGACATGCTCCATGAGTACGGCGTCTATGTCTCCGCCGACGTTTTCGGTGAGTCTGCATACACATATGTCACGGCTTACGGGCAGTACTGGGCGGCGATAAGCAATGTTGTCGACGTTATAAGCGGCATGCCGTACCCCGATCATTTCGCGGCAAGCGGCGACTATCTGCCTTGGACTCATCCGTATGAGACGCTCAACAGCTGGGCTGAAAGCGTTGTTCTACGTCAAGCAGAAACAGCGTCTCCCGCGATCGTCAGGACGTGGATTCAGGCGTACAATGCTATCAAATCCCCGTATAACACTTACGGCGTACACGAGGTCACTGAAGAAATACGCGGTCTGCGCGACGCCGGACATACCGGTGGATACATGACATGGAACGGCTCTTCCGACATAGCAAAATACCGCGAGCTTGCTGAAGCGTTCAATTATTAGGCTTTTTATGTCCGGCGGCTGAAAACGCCGCCAGATACATCAATATATCGCAATACGAAAGGAGAAACATATGTTAGAGGATATTATTTCAAAACACAGCGCCTCTTTCGCACCCGGAGTACATTCCGAGCTGCGCGCCCAGATCAACAAGTCAAGGCGGGTAGCTCTGCTTGCGGGCAACCTGACCACGAATTCGCGGTCTGACGTTTCGGGCATATCGGCGCGCGTATACAAAAACGGGGTCTACGGATTTGCCTCGGTAGCGGAGATGTCTGACGACGCTGTAAGATCCGTTTTAAAAGAGGCAACGTCTAACGCCGACTTTATGGACAGGCACATCGCAAAGGGAAAGGCTCTGTTCCCCGCTGTATCAACCGAATATATAGCGCCGGGCTTTGACGACGCGGATGTCCCGCAGAAGGATTATATCGACTTTGTCCGCATGATCGACGACTATATTGCGGGCAAGTACAAGGGGCTTACTAGCCGCACCGTCGTATCGACATCCGATTCGATGGAAAAGCTGCTGTGCACATCGGACGGCGTCTCCGGTCACACGGCGATCCCGCGCAGCTACATGTACGTTTTTCTGAATGCGGAGACTCCGTTAGGTGTTCCGGTCGAGCTATTTAAGGCTTTCGGCGGGTCCGGGTCATTTTATAAGCATTTTGCATCGCCTGACACGCTTTACGCTGGTATAGACGCGCTCTACGAAAAGCTGATGCAAAAACGCGAGGGTGTTTATCCAGAAGCAGGGCTTAAAACGTGCGTCCTCGGCGGCGAACTCGCCGGGATGCTGGCGCACGAGGCTGTCGGGCACACGGTGGAAGCTGACCTCGTATTAGGCGGCAGCGTCGCCGCAGCGTCGCTCGGCAAAAAGGTCGCGTCGGAGCTTGTGTCGCTCACCGATTTTGCAAACACTGCATTCGGTAAAGAAGCTCCCCTGCCCGTTTACGTCGACGACGAGGGTATCACCGCCGTCGACTCTGAAATTATTAAAGACGGCATACTCGTCGGATATATGAACAGCCGCGAGACAGCGGAGCACTTCGGCATGAAGCCTCAGGGCAACGCCAGAGCATATCTCTTCTCTGACGAGCCGCTTATAAGAATGAGAAACACGGCAATCCATCCGGGTACGTCGAAGCTTGAGGATATCATTGCCTCTGTTGCCGATGGATATTACCTCGTAGCCACTCCAAACGGCCACGCAGACCCCACC
>CALWWO010000038.1 GCA_944385265.1 uncultured Oscillospiraceae bacterium | reverse complement strand
GCCGCTCTGTTTTTAATATCAAATCATATATCCCGGATTGTTCATACCGTGATTTCATATCCAGGGGTCATTTTATAGTACCTCAGCATTTCAACACTGATATTTTTCGTATCTGCCGGCACGGGAGTCTGTATCGTGGCGCACCGCAGTTTCATCCCGTCTCTTCTCTCGTCCTTATCGGGCGATGACGATATAATCACCGCGGTCGGCCCGTCGCTCCCTCCTATAATGCCGACAGCGGCGGCGCCGTCAGGCCCGTCGCTCCCTCCGGCGGCATTCGCTTCTCCCGCGCCGCCGCAAAATGACGCACGCCCCGTTCTTATGGGGGAGTCCAGATACTCCGTCAGGAAAAACTCGAGCGAAATACCGTCCGGCGCGTAATACTCTATCACGGGCAGACGCATACCGCGCGGACACAATGCGCTAAGTGACGCCGTCATGTGACGGCGAGCGCGCTCCAACTGCTCCGGCGGTGCTGCGTTCGCGATTCTCGGATCTGAAAACTGCTTTTCCAAATCCTCCCAGATATCGGAAAGCGCGACGTTCTCGATGAAAAACGAGTGTTTTTCACCTGAATCGGAATCTGTAAACGATATTGCGTCGGGATATTTCCCGTTTATCTCAAGCTCAAGCTTTTTGTCCGTGCCGCATGTTTTGGAATCGGGCATGACGGAGAACGTCAGGGGCGACGAGGCGAGCTCCGGCGGTATTTTATCAAATTTCCCGTTAAGCTCGAAGCACACGAGGTAAATATAGTCGAAATCCCTGTGTCGTATCACATCACACGGCGTATAGCCGAGTTTTAAAAATTCCACGAGCATGAGCGTTACGTCCATCGGCACACCGCTCAAGAGTGTACCTCCGGAGGACGAGATATCAAAAGCACTGTCCCCGGCAGTTATACGACGTACCGCTATATTTTGGATGTCGTTTGAAAAGCGGCGCTCGTTTAATATCGTATCCCTGTTCGTCTCCTCGCTCATTTCGCAGAGCTGACCGGAGGCCGCGAGTTCCTCAAGTTCCTGTTTGCGTTCATACCAGCCCTCATCATACTGCACCGCAAAGAGACGCACTTCGCCGTCTTTCAATACCGCTCCGATGACATCAAGCAGTGAAGATCTGCACTGCGCTGTTTTTCCGATTAGCAGTATATCGTCAAAGCTCGCTATCGAGCGAGACAGGATGTCAAAATTCATAACAAAACCACCTTTTGCAAATACATAATACTGAAACGATTGTAACATATGGGAACGCAAGCAGTCAAACTGATGAAAAAATATAATTTCCTTGCTTTTTAGTCATCAAAAGGCTATTATTGTAGCTGCAAACCAGCGTAAAGTAACACTATCTCACTTTGCGTCCATATTCGGAAAGGGGATACTTATGACAGATACAAAGCTTAAAAAGATCGTGATCGGTGCGCTCTTTGCGGCGCTTACCTGCGTTGCCACGATGGTCATACAAGTCCCGTCACCGGCAAACGGGTACGTCAATCTGGGTGACGGGGTTGTCCTGCTCTCCGCATGGATTCTCGGCCCTGTATACGGACCGCTTTCCGCTGGGACTGGGTCAATGTTTGCGGACATTTTTTCCGGATATGCGCATTACGCGCCCGGTACGTTCATAATAAAAGCGCTCACGGCGCTCACTGCCTACTGGCTGCGCAAGGCGCTGCTAAAAGCAAATGTCAGGGGCTTTGCCGCCGGCATCGTCTCCGGTATCGCGGGCGAAGCCGTTATGGTAACAGGCTATTTCTTCTACGCAATGCTTTTCCTGCAGAGAGGACTTGCCGCGGCGGCAAGTATCCCCGGCAACATTGTGCAGGGTGTTCTCGGCGTTGCGACAGCGGTGCTCGTGTATGAAGTACTCAGAAAATCGATCAACTTAGGCTCTCTGTCGGAGAAAAAATAAAACGGTACAAAGCGGTCGACAATCAACATCCGTCCTGCTGCTATTTAAGCAGAAGGCGCTGCCGCGAAATTTCGACAGCGCTCCGTAAAGGAGCAAATCATATTTATACAGAAACCGGTGTGTTAAATCACACCGGTTTTGATTCATTTAGGGACTTTTCCCGAATTTTTAAAGGTGCAGATTTCCTGATATAGGTGAATACAAATTTATCTATGCCCGCTTTCCCTTATTCTCCTTCATCGGGCTGTGTACCACGATTTTGCTCATAGGTCATCGACACCTCTTTTAGACTGTAAAAAATACCATCATGGCCGTTCAAAGCCACGATGGTATTTTTCCAGTACAAGTAATATTTACTTTCTGAACAAGACTTTTCGCTTGGCGTACAGAAAGGTCAGCAGAACGATCGATCCGGCAAATGATACACCGGCTATACTCATCTTTTTATCGGTCTCTTTTCTTCCTTCTGCCATATACTGCAATGCAAGCCGCAGCTGTTCCCGATGCAAGCAGCAGGGCAAACCACAAAGCCGGATTTCCGTCGTCGCCGGTATCCGGTTCGCCGGATGTCTCGCCGTCATCTGTGCTGTCCGGCTTATCTCCGGAGTCCGTAGAATCTGACGGATCGGTTGCCGCTATCGACTCCGTTACCCCTACATAGCCGCAGACCCCGCATTCCTCATGCCGTGAGCCCGCCTCCGCGGCCGTAGCTTCCTTATCCGTTACCCACTCGTAAGCATGGGCGGCTTTATTCATTTTTTCCCCGCAAATTGCGCATTCGTTCCAATGGCCAGCTGCGTCCGATTTCCATGCCGTCCCGGCCGTATGGCCGGTTGCGATTCCGCTTTCAAAGGTCTCCGTTCCCATTTCGCCGCATTCACAGGAGAAGTAATATTTTGCCGGCTCGGTACAGGTGGCATCGGCGGCGAGATACCGCTCCGAGACTACCTGCCGATCGTAGACGTGCCGATGGACTTCCATACCGGCCGCGGGAGTTCCGTCCACCACGATCATGCCGCTTTCGGCGTCTAACAGGCTGTCATACCACGAGCCCTCGTACAGCACGGTCCCGTCCGCATCGTAAATCCTTACGGGATCTTCGATCAGGACCTCTATGCTGCCGGTACGAAAGAGCTCGGAATCGCTATCCAGCCCCGTAAGGTCCAACGTCGGCTCTCCGGTGAGCACGATCTTTTCCGCACCGATTCCTCCCGTATAGAATGTTCCGGTAAAGCTGCCGCCGTCGAGGGTAACCGTGCCGTCCGCGATGATGCCGATTTCCGCTCCCGTAAAGGAAACGTTGCTGTCTACGATATCGACGTCGCCGGAAGCACCTATAAGCATATAATAAGGAGCGGCAGTAATCGTGCTGTTTTCGATCCGGACGCAGCCGTCGTAGCTATAGATCACAACGTCGCCGCCGGAAGCGGAAACGGTACTGCCGGTTACGATGACGTCGTCATCGGCGTAGATCGCACAATCTCCTCCGACGATTTCAAGATTTGCGGTCTCCGCACCCGCTCCGCGTATGGTAAGGCTGCCTTCGGATGCAATGCTCCTGTATCCCGCGTTATAGACCGTCGCGCTGCCCTCGACCACGACGGTGGCGTCGTCGGGCAGAAGGATCAAATCGCCAAGGTCAGGATCGTCGTTATAAAGCGCGAACCCGTCTTTCAGAGTAAGTGTCTTGCTCTCTTCGTCCCAGCTCCAGAGAGCGTCCGCCCCCGGCACGGGAGCAGGATCTGCCGTGAAGTCCAGCGTCCCCGTCGCGATGCTTTCGGCGGGGAGCAGCTCCGCCTCCAGCCGGCAGAGACCGATCACATCTTCGTCGTACCCTTCAAACGCAAGGTAGTAGACGCCGTCCTCCGGTACGGTGTAGTAAGCCGCCTCGCCGTTGCCGCTCATGTTATTATCATCAAAAATTTCAAGGCGTGTAAAGCCGCCGCTGCCGTTCTCCTGATAAATCTCAAGATATGTGTCGCGGTAATTGCCGTCGGCGCCGTAGAAGACCATCCTCAGTATGTCGCCCTGTTTAAGCTCGACTTTCAGAAGCTCGGCATAAAAGCTATCACCCACGACGGTATAGAGTACTGAGCCCTCGCCGCCCAGGTCCACCTCGGCGCTGTATGGAAGCGTTGCCGTCTCTGTAAGGGCCGCAAAGCCCTCCTCTATCGTCATAATCGGCGGTGCGTCGCTGACGCTGATATCCAGTCGGCAGAGACCTGTCTCATATTCATACAATCTAAGGAAAGCCAGATAATAGATGCCCGCTTCCGGCAGGATATACTCCACCGATTCACCATATCCATTTGAATTGTCGTTATCAAAATATTCGACATCTTCAAACTGCCCGGACGGCGTTTTACGGTAGATTTCGATCATCGTGTCAACGCTCTCGCCGCTGCCGCGGAAGTCCATATTCAACACCTGACCGTCCGTCACTTCCACCTTGAGGAGCTTTCCGTATTTGAAATCGTCGTCGCCAAGGTCATAAAGCACCGTGTCCTCGCCGCCAAGGTCCACCTCAGCGCTGTATGGAAGCGTTGCCGTCTCTGTAAGAGCCGCAAAGCCCTCCTCCAGCGTAGGAGGGTCTGTGCTGACCGTAATTTCAGCCTCCGCGGGGGCGTTCGGCAGCGGTTCGCCGTTTTCGTCCCACAGCATCAAGACGATCTTCGTCGCTTCCGACGTATCGGATACCGTAAAGCTGTTTGTGCCTTCTGTTACGCCGGCTTTGCTATAGCCGCTCCAGTCCGTGGGCGCGGTCTCCCCGTCATTCAGCAGAGCGTAGGCGTAGCTTCCGGCAAAGTTGCTCTCAGATGATACCGTCAGCTCGCCGTCTTCGCGTACAGCGGTGAGGTCGGTGATTTCAAGTTTTCTGCCGGTGAGAACCGTAATCGTTTGACTGAGCGTATCGCCATATTGCTGTTCGTTCAGTTTATATGTACACCCTACTTCGAAACTTTTTGTTCCGGCCTCGACATCCGCTGCCGATACGGTGAAATGACCCGACATTTTGCCAGATGATTTTCCCGACTCCAAACTCTGGCCATAAGCGGTAGTACCGTTGTCCACCTTATAATCGTAAATAGTCTCTGAAGTGTCGTTCGTGATAAAAACTTCAATAACTACCTGCTCCCCCTCGGTGTAATATGCACCGTTTTGAGGAGTGCTTGTCACTTCATAGCTCAGGGTAACGCCGTTATCGTCAGTTATTGTCCCTTGCGTCTCCGCAAAGGCAACTGTCGGCGTCAGCGTGAGCAGCATACACAGGCAGAGCAGGACCGCCGCAAATCGTTTTTTCATCCTTTCTTTTCCTCCTTCTCCGCGCAGCATTCCGCTTGTGCCGGAGCGCGCGCCACATCGCTTGATTTTCCTGTTCCGAAGCCGTTTTATCGGCGTCCGGATTTTTATACAATAATTATACAGAAGGAAAAGCGGCATTTCCATTACCAGTTTTGACCCATAAAACGGGTGATGCCCGCGGCGTTTCGCGGGCATTTTCCTATTGCAGCATATATTGTTTCAGTTCTTTCCTTGCCGACACATTTAGCTTTTTCATCGCCTCGGAAATGTGCCGCTTAACCGTATTTGCAGATATATGCAGGTGTTCCGCAATCTCCCGGTTGGTCCAGTCCCGCGCGGCAAGCATGGCGATGGCAAACTCCGTCGTAGTCAGGTCGTCCGCCACATCATGGCCGGTGAGCGGGTTGTGAACTCTACGCCATCCGGAAGAGAAGCGATATGTAATATCGATTATCCGCTTGAAATCTTTCGGCCATTTCGGTTTAATAACCGCCTCCAGCATCGCCCCCAAAAGGCCGTGATGCTCCCCAAAGCCCTCGATAAGGTCGTCGGGGAGGGCGATCTCCCACGCCGTCAGAAGATGGGTCTCGGCCCGGTCGGGCTGCTTTAGGCTCATATAGTCCATCACGGCCACAAGGTGCAGGTATATCGCGGGTATGGGATAGTTTTCCGCGCCCATGGCGAGCGTCGCTTCCACGATGCCCGCGCTGTGTTCGTACTTCTCTTTTAAATAGAGGTAATGAGCCTGCACATACATAGCAAATGCCCGCAGCCCCGGCGGAAGCCGCGGCAGGAAGCTCTCCGTCTCCGGCATCTCCTCCGGCAGCGGCCGCCCGGAACTGAGGCGACTGCTCCCCCGCGGCGGCAAGGGAGGCGTTTAACTCCCCTAAAGCAAACTTTGCCCGCTGTATCTCGCCGATCGACAGATTGGCATATGCGTAGATCAGGCAGGCGGAGAGGCGCGCCCCCATATCGGGATCGGTGAGATATGCTTCCGCCTCTTTCGCGGCCTCCTCCGGCCGGCCGCAGAAATAACTGTATTCCGCCGTGGCGATGTCGCGCTGCGTCCCCTCAGCCATTGCCTCTACGGCCTCGCGGCAGCGCCCCGGCGCGAAGGGCGTGTTCATCAGCGGCATTAGGTTTTTCGTGTCAAGCAGTCCGCCGACGGATGTCTTAGCCGGATCGGATTTGATTTGCCGCGTCCGGCGCGGGTCCTGCGGTTTTTCCGCATCGGCAGGTATGGCCCACGATTTCCCGAATTTCTGCGCGCCTGCGATGCGCCCCTCGGCGCAGTACTGGTTGATTCTCCGCTCGGACACTCCCCATTTTTCCGCCGTCTCGCGTACGGATAGATAACTTTTCACTTTGTCACCGCCTTTTAAGAGGTAATACCTCCGCCAAAACTATCATTTGTACATGATTTTCCCTCTGTATTATATACGAACATCCGTATACTTTCAAGGCTGTTTCTAGCCGGACAGCAATGCCAACATATGCATATTTTGTGATTTTAGCGGGATTCCGCCCGTCCAAAATGCTTGTTAAGGGATAACTCTCCAATCCCCAAGACCGTTGCTATCGGTGGCGACCACACATTCTGCGGATGCTGAAGATTTGAAAATCCCACGCAGTTTCACTGAATTCGGCCGACGCTGATATCTGTCTCCGGTGCAGTCATATTCTCTTCAGCTTGCTATCTTCCGGCCGAAACCGTCACCCCGATAAATGCGGGGATCATGCTCTCGCAGTCGATGATCATGTATACGAACGGGCGGTCGAGATGCACCGTCTTTATTGTCGATTCATCCTCGAACGCCGCCGCGCCGTTATCCATTTCGACGACAGTGGCCGCTCCCGCACGCGTGCCTTTTTCTCCTACCTCGATAAACGCCTTGTGCAGGACGCAGTTTATATAGATGTTGTCGTCCGCCGTCCCCAGCCGCGAAAAGTCTGCATCCGCAAGGTCAAACGCGTCGGTCATCCCCATGTTCGACAGCACGCCGCTCATCTCGGAGGAGTATTCGCACTCAAATTTCGGGATGGACGCGTGGACCGTGTAACCTGTTTCGGAGCTTTCCGACAGCATTTTATTGATTTTTTCCCCGGTGAGCGAGGCGATATAATCCTCCATGACGACGCCCTCGTCCGGCAGGAGTGCGGCAAAGGCGTATTTCCCGTCGGAGTAGTATTTCATAAATCCGGCGGCCATCTCATCCTCAAGATACGCGTACTCATCGGAGTACATAAAATCCGCTGTTTTCGCACTTCCGTCCGCGCAGGTGAAAACACCCTCCCTGACGTCGGTTTCGTAGTATATATTCTGCCACTCCGCATCGAACGCAACGGCGGTTACAAGGTACATGACGGCGTCCTCGGATATATCGTTCAAAATATCCTTTATCATTCCGTCTGTATTGTCCTCTACCCATCTGTTTATATCTCTGAGGGTCGAGTTGTCAAACGGAGCTTTAAACGCGCCTGCGTTATAGAAATCTGCGTTTGCCTGCAAAAAGCTCTCGTCCGCCGAAAAATTATCCGAGTCCCTGAACCAGACGGAATTTGCAATATCCAGCTTGTATTTATCGCCCTGCGGGAGCGACTGCATATACGCGCGGAGATACTCATTAAGCTCGTCCATATTCATTCCAAAAACGCTCTCCATCTGCGAGAGCGTCTCGCCGTCCGCGCCGTTTGCCGTCATCGCCATGGCCATAAGCACCGATACAGGCGATATTACGGCGTTTTCGTTTCCGTCCGTGCAGTTTTGCAGAAGCCTGACGGCGAAATCGGTCGCTGCAGTCGCACCGTATCCTGTAATATCCACATTGTTCAC
>CALWWO010000037.1 GCA_944385265.1 uncultured Oscillospiraceae bacterium | reverse complement strand
ATATATCGGCATAAATACAAAAAAGGTCATTATAAGGACAATGCTTTTATCAGGCGCGATTTGCGGAATAGCCGGCTTCCTGCTTGTAAGCGGCGCCGACCATACGATAACGCGCGATACTGCCGGCGGCAGAGGATTTACGGCAATAATGGTATCGTGGCTTGCAAAATTCAATTCGCTGTACATGGTGCTCACCTCATTTTTGATAGTGTTTCTGCAAAAAGGCGCCGTGGAAATTTCGACGATTTTTGGGTTAAACGACTCATTTTCTGATATAATTACAGGTATCATCATATTTTTCATAATTGGCAGCGAATTTTTTATTAACTACACAGTTAAATTCCGCGAGCTTCGGAAAGGAGGCAAGGCATAATGCTGGCAGCATTCATTCAGCGCGCTGTCGTACAGGGGATACCGCTTCTGTTCGGCTCGACCGGCGAGATACTTACGGAAAAGTCCGGTAACTTAAATCTCGGCATACCCGGCATTATGTATGTCGGCGGAATAAGCGGAGTAATCGGCGCCTTTGTATATGAGCAGTCGCTGGCGAATACGGCTGATATCAATCCATTCCTGGGCGTGATGATACCGATGACCTGCTCTATTCTCGGCTCGCTCATGATGGGGCTTATATATGCGTTTCTGACAGTAACGCTGAGAGCAAATCAGAACGTCACCGGTCTGGCGCTTACGACGTTTGGCACAGGATTCGGAAACTTTTTCGGCGGCTCGCTCATAAGGCTGGTTGACAGCGACGTTCCGTCAATAACGCTGACGGCGACGAGCAACTGTTTTAGAAAGACGCTCCCGTTTGCGGACGACCTCGGATGGTTTGGACAGATTTTCCTGTCGTACAGCTTTTTGGCATATATGGCGGTCGTACTTGCTCTTGTGGCTGCTTATGTGCTTAACCGCACAAGAGTAGGACTTCAGCTTCGCGCCGTAGGAGAAAATCCGGCGACGGCGGACGTAGCCGGAATAAATGTAAACAAATATAAATATGTGGCGACATGCGCGGGAAGCGTCATTGCCGGATTCGGCGGTCTGTATTACGTAATGGATTACGCGTGCGGCGTCTGGTCAAACGACGGTTTCGGCGACAGGGGATGGCTTGCGATCGCGCTTGTGATATTTGCGGTATGGCGCCCAAATATCAGTATACTGGGCTCGATATTGTTCGGCGGATTATTCATAGTCCATAACTATATACCGAATATCGGTATGAGTACGCAGGAACTGTTTAAAATGCTGCCGTATATAGTAACGATAGTCGTCCTTATTATTATCAGTATGCGTAAGCACAGGGAGAATCAGCCGCCCGCTCATCTCGGAATATCGTATTTCAGGGAAGAACGATAGCGGAAGATTCATATAAAATAAAATATTGCTTGCTTTTCGGCACAGCTTCGTTAGGAAGTAGTTTATGTCAAAGACGGTGCGACCCCGAAAACGAGGTCACACCGTTTTTTTGCCTTATGCCGCGGAAACGATTTATGTAATTTCGGCTGCGGCGCGGCGCTTCTCAATATATATTCACTTGTATCTTAGATAAACCAAATTAAAAATAAAGTAAAGGATGAACGTTTATGACAGCCTTATCTGAGTTTACTTTTGGAGGAAATCCAAAATACAGGAAATATTATCCGACCTGCACGTGTAAGCATAGGGAAGAAATCAAGCATATCCTGCTTGACAACAGATAAAGGAAAGGTGCGCTTATGGACTCAATTTTAGATTTTTGGAATCAAATGACGGCGAATCCGTTGCTGTTCCTTGCCGTTGTACTGACACTAGGCGTTATTTTAGTAAACGGATGGACAGATGCGCCTAATGCTATCGCCACGTGCGTCGTGACAAGATGTATGTCGCCGAGAGGAGCAATACTTATGGCGGCGGTCTTCAATTTCCTTGGCGTTTTTGTGATGACGCTTATAAATGCCACTGTTGCCGAGACTATCACAAAAATGGTGGATTTCGGCTCAAATCCGGATGAAGCCATCATAGCTTTAAGCGCGGCGTTATTCGCTATCGTCCTTTGGGCTACGCTCGCATGGGTGTTCGGCATCCCCACAAGCGAAAGTCATGCGCTTATCGCAGGTCTTACAGGCAGCGCGATTGCGCTTCACAGCAGCTTGGAGGGCGTAAACGGAGAAGAGTGGATAAAGGTCGTTTACGGTATCGGTATTTCAGTAGGTCTTGGCTTTGGCTTGGGCTGGCTGGTTTGCAAGCTTGTGACTATACTCTTTTATAAAGCAAACCGCCCGAAAACAGAGCCGTTTTTCCAAGGAGCGCAAATCGTGGGCGCTGCCTCTATGGCGTTTATGCACGGCGCGCAGGACGGTCAGAAATTTATGGGCGTTATATTGCTTTGCGTATATATGTCAAGAGGAGAGGCTCTGCCGCCCGATATACATATCCCGATTTGGCTTATGATCATATGCTCGGTGGTAATGGCTGCGGGAACGGCAATGGGCGGCAAAAAAATCATCAAATCCGTGGGCATGGATATGGTGAAGCTTGAAAAATATCAGGGCTTTTCAGCGGATATCGCGGCGGCGCTGTCGCTTCTGTTCTGTTCGGTTTTCAGCCTGCCTGTTTCTACTACGCACGCAAAAACTACGTCGATCATGGGCGTCGGCGCGGTAAAAAGAATATCCGCGATAAACTTCGGCGTAGTTAAAGAAATGGTGCTGACCTGGGTCTTGACCTTCCCCGGATGCGGGCTTGTAGGATTTATAATGACAAAACTGTTTATGTTTATATTTACATGATAGAAAGGAATTACAAAAATGGCTAAAGGCGATAAATTTTATTTTGAAAACTTTATGGAAACCACCGCTCTTTCCAAAAAGGCGGCGACCTATCTGGTAGAATGCCTTGAAAACTACGATCCGGACAAAATTGAATGGATGCTGGAAAATATGCACGAGATCGAGACCGCAGCGGATGTGAAAAAGCATGAAATGGGCGCGGCGCTTGCAAAAGCGTTCGTAACGCCTGTCGACCGCGAGGATCTTGACATGTTGAGTCAGAATCTTGATGAGGTAACCGATAAGATCGAGGAAATATTGCAGAAGTTCTATATCTACAATATCCAGTCGGTCAATCCGGCGGCGATCGATTTTGCAAAAAACATCGTCAGATCGTGCGAGCTTCTTTGTGAGCTTATGAGCGAGTTTGAAAACTTCAAGCGCTCTAAAAAAATCCATACCCTGATCGTTGAGCTCAACGACGTGGAGGAGGAGTGCGACAGGCTGTATCTTTCTTCAATGCGCGATCTTACAAAAAAACCGGCGGACGTGCTCACCACGATTTCATGGCACGCGATATACGATTGCCTCGAAATGTGCTCCGACGCTTGCGAGCATGTGAGCGAATGTGTCGGCACGGTCATCATGAAAAATACATAAATTTTACTGAGAACGAAAAAATAGATGCGGAGGAAATGGCAATTTGCCCGTTTTCTCCGCTTTTTTACGGCGAATTATAAGCAAAAGCTTTGTATTCGCCGTTTTGATTTGATTTTTGAATATATTTTAGTGAGAAAAATCAAATAAAATTGCTTGACAGTTGTTGAAGAGATGTATATAATAATATACAAGAAATGGTAATAAATTTTAAGAAAAGTTTATTAAGCTTAATAAACCGCAGGACGCAAGGCAATAAGTAATGTGAACACATCATACGCATACGAAACTTATTAAAAACCATAAAAGTAGTGACAACGGCATATAAATCAATAGTGTGTACATTAACAATTTAATATTGATATTCCATTTATCAGGGCCCTGGTAACGGATATAAATTTTTAAACGGGAGGAGGCGCAAATATGAAGAAAACCATAGCAAAAGTGCTGGTCATGGCGCTTTTGATGTCGGCGTTCTGCCTTACCGCCTTTGCGGCGTTTGAGGGGGCTGCGCCGGAGGACATCGCTGTAATGCGTGCTTCGGGTACGATAAAGCTTGATAGAAATATGGCTGCCGGATATAATGAAAGCCAGAGCGGCGGGGCGATTCGCCTGACATATTATCCGAATCATGCAAGAGCATGGACGCTTATCGCCGGCTCCGCAGGATATTCCTACGTGTTTATAGAAGGGGAAAGCGGCGCGACTGATTATTCTTACGGTCGTTCCGTCGTCGGCGGATATGTCGATTCCGGTATAGCTGATATACCCGGTGAAGCGTATGCAGAACGAGTAACTCACAGCGGATACAAAACAGTAAACGGTGTGAACACGTCATACGCTTACGAGTGCGACTAAAAAGTTTGTTGCCCCCCGCCGGATATTCCGGCGGGGGCGACCCCTAAAAAATCAAGAAAGGGAGGTGAAAACATGTGAAAACTCTGTTTTTGATAATACAGAGGATGAAGCAGTATGTACTAAAGAACAAGCTGATATTTGCCCTGT
>CALWWO010000036.1 GCA_944385265.1 uncultured Oscillospiraceae bacterium | reverse complement strand
TACAGCCTCTTATAAACGAAGGCGCTACAAAGGCCGATCTCGCCGCGTCGATTTTTCAGGCGGTCGTAAACCAGACGATCTCAGGCCTTGCCTGCGGAAAGCCTATACGCGGCTGCGTCGCGTTCCTCGGCGGTCCGCTGCACTTTCTGCCGGAGCTTAAAAAGGCATTTATACGCACATTAAAGCTGACGGATGAAAACATCGTCGACCCGGAAAACTCGCATCTGTTTGCCGCGATGGGCGCGGCGCTCGAGGCCAAGGACGCCGATACTGTAAACATATCGGATCTTATAGCAAGGCTCAATAAGGGCGTTGCAGTCTCGTTTGAGATGCCGCGGCTTGCACCGCTCTTTGAAAGCGAGGAGGAGTACGGTGAATTTTGCAGGCGTCACGAAAAGGCTGTTGTTCGTAAGCAGGATTTAGCGCACTACGAGGGCGACTGCTTCCTCGGCGTTGACGCCGGGTCTACGACGACAAAGCTCGCGCTTATAGGCAGCGACGGGCACCTTTTGTTCTCATATTACGCAAATAACGAGGGCAGCCCTATCGAAACGGCAAAAAAGGCCATCGCCGAACTGCAAAAAAGTTTGCCTGATGGTGCTTCGATCGTCAGGTCGTGCTCGACGGGCTACGGCGAGGAGCTTTTAAAATCGGCGTTCTCTCTCGACGAGGGCGAGGTCGAGACGATAGCGCACTGCACCGCCGCGTCTTTCTTCGATCCGGAGGTCGACTGCGTTTTGGATATCGGCGGCCAGGACATGAAGTGCATCAAGCTGAAAAACGGGGCTGTCGACTCTATCATGCTAAACGAGGCGTGTTCCTCAGGATGCGGCTCTTTTATCGAAAATTTCGCAAATTCACTGGGATATTCCGCAGAAAGCTTTGCGCGGTGCGCGCTTTTTGCCAAGAACCCCGTAGATCTGGGGACTCGCTGTACCGTTTTTATGAATTCAAACGTGAAGCAGGCACAGAAAGAGGGCGCAGATATATCCGACATATCGGCCGGGCTTGCGTATTCGGTAATCAAAAACGCGCTGTTTAAGGTCATAAAGCTCGCAAATGCAGAGGAGCTTGGGCGTCACATAGTCGTTCAGGGCGGTACTTTCTACTTCCTCGCTGTTCTGCGCGCGTTTGAGAAGATAGCCGGAATCGAAGCGACGTGTCCCGATATCGCCGGGCTTATGGGCGCTTTCGGAGCGGCGCTTATCGCAAGGTCGCACTACTCGGGGCAGCTGACTACCATGCTTTCGCTTTCCGACATACTGTCGCTTACATACACGACCGACAGCCGCCGGTGCGGCGGGTGCGCCAACAACTGCATGCTCACGATAAACAAATTCCCGGGAAAGCGCACGCATATCACCGGCAACCGCTGCGAAAAGGGGCTCGGCGGAAGCACTGCCGGTGAAAAAGCTCCGAATATGTTTGAGTACAAGCGCCGCCGTCTGTTTGATTATGAGCCGCTGCCCAGAGATGAAGCCCCCAGAGGGGTTATAGGACTTCCGCGCGTACTGAATATGTATGAAAACTATCCGTTCTGGGCGACGTTTTTCAAAGAACTCGGTTTTTCGGCGATTTTGTCGCCGTTTTCGAGCCGTAAGATATATGAACTCGGCATGGAGTCCATACCGTCGGAATCGGAGTGTTATCCGGCAAAGCTCGCGCACGGACATGTGCAGTGGCTTATAGACCACGGCATTGACACGATATTCCACCCGTGCGTTTTCTACGAGCATCAGGAGGCGGATTCCGCGCAGAACCACTACAACTGCCCTATCGTCGTCTCATACCCGGAAAATCTTAAAAACAATGTTGAGGCCGTGTCGGACGGGCAGGTGCGGTATATACGGCCGTTTATCGCGTTTACAAGCAAAAAGACCGTCTCGGACCGGCTTGTACGTCTGTGCAGGAAGGAGTGGGGCATCCACGAATCTCAGGTGCGCCGCGCCGTGCACGCGGCGTGGGCGGAGCAGCTGAAGGCCAAGGCCGATATCCGCGCCGAGGGCGAGCGCCTACTTTCACAGATGGAGCGAGACGGGAAAACCGGGATCGTGCTCGCAGGACGTCCGTACCATGTTGATCCGGAGATCAACCACGGCATTCCGGAGCTTATCGCGTCATATGGGCTCACTGTATTTTCCGAGGACTCCCTCCCCTTCCGCCGCGACGAACGCCGGACGCTCCGCGTAGTGGATCAGTGGGTATATCACTCGCGGCTTTATTCCGCCGCCGAATTTGTCAGCGAACGCGATGACCTTGAGCTTATACAGCTAAACTCTTTCGGGTGCGGGCTCGACGCCGTTACGACGGATCAGGTCAGCGAAATTCTGGAAAACAGCAACAAGCTTTACACGCTGCTCAAGATCGACGAGGTGAACAATCTCGGTGCTGTCAGGATACGCATACGCAGCCTTATGGCGGCAATAAAGATGAGACGCGAGGAAAACATCAAGGCCTCGCCCCATCCCGTATTGTACCACCGCGAGGAGTACACTTCGCAGATGAATTCGCAGGGTTACACGATACTGGCGCCGCAGATGAGTCCGATCCATTTTGACATACTTGAACCTGTATTTAAAAAACACGGCTACAACGCCGTTATACTCGACAACGACAACAGATCCGCTATAGATACCGGGCTTAAATACGTCAACAACGACGCATGTTATCCATCTATAATTGTTGTCGGACAGATAATGCAGGCGGTATTGTCCGGGAAATACGACACGGATAAGCTTGCGATAATCATGTCGCAGACGGGCGGCTGCTGCAGGGCGAGCAATTACGTCGGGTTTATAAGGCGCGCGCTCGACAAGGCCGGTCTTTCGCACATACCTGTCATATCGCTCAACGCAAACGGGATGGAGAAGAACGAGGGCTTTAAAATATCTCTGCCGCTCCTTATAGACGCCGTCCACGCAATTATATACGGGGATCTTTTCATGCGCTGTCTCTACCGCGTCAGACCGTATGAAAAAGTGCCCGGATCGGCAAACGAGCTGCACAAAAAGTGGCTTGAAATATGTATAGACTCTCTCACGACAAAAAAGCTGGGATACAGCTACCGCGACGTCTGCCGCGGCATTGTCGAGGCCTTTGACGAGTTTCCAATCGACGAGACGATCGTTCAACCGCGCGTCGGTATCGTAGGCGAGATCCTAGTCAAGTATATGCCGCTTGCGAACAACCGCCTTGTGGAGCTTCTTGAGCGCGAGGGTGCTGAGGCCGTCGTGCCGGATATGATGGATTTCTTTAATTGCAGCCTGTTTGACGCGCAGTATAAGGCGCAGTATCTCGGCGCTAAAAAATCCTCGGCGTTTATCTCCTCCGTCGGGCTTAAAATAGTAGAGGTGCTTAGAAAGCCGGCGGTAGACGCGCTTAAAAAGAGCAAAAGATTCGAGCCGCCCGTATCGATCTACAAGATAGCCGAGATGACGAAGCCTTTCCTGTCGCTGGGCAACCAGTACGGCGAGGGGTGGTTTCTCGCGGGAGAGATGGTCGAGCTTTTGACGAGCGGGACGCCGAATATCGTATGTATACAGCCGTTTGCCTGTCTGCCGAACCATGTAGTCGGCAAGGGTGTTATCAAGGCGCTTAAAAAAGCCTACCCGTGGGCAAATATAGCGGCCGTTGACTACGACCCCGGGGCGAGCGAAGTAAATCAACTAAACAGAATCAAGCTCATGCTCTCGGCGGCGCAGAAGGCGCTTGCCGAAAATTAGGGATAAAA
>CALWWO010000035.1 GCA_944385265.1 uncultured Oscillospiraceae bacterium | reverse complement strand
ATCTCAACGCCGTACTCTCGCGTACCCTCGCCTACATCACAAAGTATGACCGCCTCGCCGACTTTTATCTCATCGTTATGGCACACGGTCAGGCAATCGTTTTCACATCCCGGAATATCGGAGTCTGATTTTCCGAAGACGCCGTTTTCCGTATTCTGATCTATAGTTCCGATCTTCTTATCAAAATTAAGCGTCCCGCGGAGCTGTCCGGGAGAGCCGGGATGTCCCTCTACTACTTCTGAAACGTCCACGTCGACTATCACGCCTTCTCTAAGCGGCATTAAAGTCCCGCTTTCAGTGTCGTTTATACCGTGACCCAGCGCTCCGAATACGCCCGTTTCGGGATCGTAAAACGTCATCGTGCCGAGCCCAGCCATGCTGTCGCGCAGCCATACGCCGAGCTCATAACCGCCGTTTGGATTGCAATAAGGCGTTACCGTGACCTCTTTCTCACACCCTTGCCTGATTATTTTTATTTTAACAGGACTTCCGTCGTACTTTTCAGAGATCTTTTTTATATCGGCAGAGGAATTTACCTCTTCGCCATTTATCGCCGTTATGATATCTCCCGCTGCTATTCCGGCTTCTTTTGCAGGAGAGCTTCCGCCGCTTGTAGCCGTAACACTTATCACGACTGCTCCGCAAAAATCCATATTGATGCCTATCGCGCTCCCCATGGGGACGAGCTTTTCAGCAGTATAGGCGTTTGCCGTAAAATGATTTGCAGATATGAATATCATTATCGCAATCACCAGCGGCAGTTTCTTATATATAACGGTTTTCTTTTTTATATTTCCGTTTTTTTCCTTTTCCATCTGCTCCCTCCTTGTCTTGCAACATCTTTAATATGTCCTGTGCCAAGAAATTTTCTCGCGCCGAGATGTGACAATTTATTGCTTTAATGGATTGGTTAAATTGCTCATTCGCGCCGTCGAATGTTTTTCGGGCATAATGCATATTTTAATATTGAAATCCGTTCATAAGGAGGAAAATTTTTGTCTGATTTCAAAATTTTACTACGCAATTCGCGCGGACCGCAGGTTGAGCTCCTTCAGTTGGGGCTGAAGCGCGCTAAATTCGATCCTGGAGCTATAGACGGTATTTTCGGAAATAATACATACTACGCCCTACAGAATTTCCAATCGGCTTCAAGAATCGAGGCAGACGGTATCGCCGGTGCCAGAACATGGCGGTATCTCACACCTTACCTCACAGGGTATGTATCGCACACGCTGAGGCGCGGAGACACGTTTTACCGCCTTGCCTCCGATCATGGTGCGAGTATGCGCGCGATCGAAACCGCAAATCCCACGCTTGATCCGCTCAATCTCATTCCGGGGACAACGGTGATCGTACCGCTTGATTTTGAGGTCGTTCCCACAAATATAAGTTTTACCTCTCTTGTACTTGAATTATCTGTTACCGGTCTTAAAAAACGATATCCATTTTTGCAGACAGGCTCTATGGGCAAAAGCATCATGGGAAAACCGCTTTACTATTTGAAAATCGGCTCAGGTCAAAATCAAGTCTTTTACAATGCCTCACACCATGCTAACGAATGGATAACGACCCCGCTGCTGATGAAATATATTGAAAAATATGCGCAGGCATTCTCCATGGGCGGCAGCATTTTTAATACAGACACGGCATACCTTTACAACACTGCATCGCTGTACATTGCCCCGATGGTAAATCCTGACGGAGTCGATCTTGTAACGGGTGAGCTGAATTCAGGGGCATATTATACTCGTGCACAGCGCATATCCGAAAATTATCCTAATATTCCTTTTCCGAACGGTTGGAAAGCGAATATTGCAGGCATCGATCCGAATCTTCAGTATCCAGCCGGCTGGGAGAAGGCACGTGAAATAAAATTCAGCCAGGGTTTTACAAGCCCCGCGCCGCGCGATTATGTCGGCTCGGCTCCTCTTGAGGCGCCTGAGAGCCGGGCGGTTTATGATTTTACGCTGTCGAAAGATTTTTCTCTTACGTTATCGTACCACACTCAAGGGCAGGTTATTTATTGGAAATATCTTGATTACCTGCCGGAACGTTCTTTCGAGATAGCCCAAGTATTCGCATCTGTAAGCGGATATGCCCTGTCCGAAACGCCTACGATTTCCGGTTACGCAGGATATAAGGACTGGTTTATATACAGATACAACCAACCCGGATATACAATAGAAGCCGGTTTAGGCGAGTCGCCCCTTCCTTTATCGCAGTTTAATGAGATATATTCTGATAACGAGGGGATACTCACATATGGCTTGACGGCGACGGTACAATCTTAATATACGAGCATTAAAAATAACAGGTTCGACCGGATCTGTTATTTTTTCTGTTCTCATATACAAATGAATACTGAAATATTGAAAATTCGAAGTATATGTGATAAAAATAATATGGTAGAATTGGTAAGGATCATTTTGCCCCTTATATTTTAAAAGATTGGAGCATTTACTATGGATTATGCAAAAGAGTCTTTACGGCTTCACGAACAGTGGAAGGGAAAAATTGAAATCGTTTCTACGGTCGAGGTGAAAGATCAGGATAGCTTGTCGCTTGCTTACACACCCGGCGTCGCGCAACCGTGTCTTGAAATTCAGAAAGACGTTTCAAAAAGCTATGATCTCACCCGCCGCCACAACATGTGCCTTGTTGTAACTGACGGCACCGCCGTTTTGGGGCTTGGCGATATAGGTCCGGAAGCCGCCATGCCTGTTATGGAGGGCAAATGCGTGCTGTTTAAGGAATTCGGCGGCGTTGACGCTTTCCCGCTTTGCGTAAAAACAAAAGATGTTGATGAATTTGTAAATACCGTATATCTTATAAGCGGCAGCTTCGGCGGGATAAATCTTGAGGATATCTCGGCTCCTCGCTGCTTTGAGATAGAGAAAAAATTAAGAGAAAAATGTGATATCCCGGTATTCCACGACGACCAGCACGGTACTGCCGTTATCGCGCTTGCCGGTCTTACAAACGCTCTCAAAGTCGTCGGTAAGAAAAAAGAAGAAGTTAAGATAGTCGTCAACGGAGCCGGCTCCGCGGGTATCGCCATTGCCAAACTTTTACTGTCCGCCGGATTCGGAAACATCATCATGTGCGATAAGGCAGGTATTTTGCATGAGGGCGCCGCCGGAATGAACTGGGCTCAGGCTGAAATGGCAAAAATTACAAACAAAATCGGTAAAACCGGAACGCTTGCAGATGCGCTTTGCGGCGCAGATGTTTTTATCGGAGTATCCGCTCCTAATATTGTCACTACGGAAATGGTCAAGACGATGAACAAAGACGCCATAATTTTTGCGTGCG
>CALWWO010000034.1 GCA_944385265.1 uncultured Oscillospiraceae bacterium | reverse complement strand
CGCTGCCATGAAGATACGGCACCAGGGTGACATGGATGTAAAGGGAGTTTTCCCTCCCGACCTCAAGTCCCACCTGTCTTATCGCTTCCAGGAAGGGCTGGCTTTCGATGTCGCCGGTAGTGCCGCCGATTTCTGTTATTACCACATCGGCGTTAGACTTTTTGCCGACATTATATATAAACTGCTTTATTTCATTTGTAATGTGCGGGATTACCTGTACCGTTTCGCCTAAATACTCGCCTCGTCTCTCTTTGTTAAGTACGTTCCAGTAAACTTTTCCTGTTGTGAGGTTTGAGTATTTGTTGAGATCCTCGTCTATAAACCTTTCGTAATGCCCGAGATCGAGATCGGTCTCAGCACCGTCCTCAGTAACATACACCTCCCCGTGTTGATAAGGGCTCATCGTACCAGGGTCTACGTTTATGTACGGGTCGAGCTTTTGAGCTGCGACTTTCAACCCGCGGGTCTTTAAAAGCCTTCCGAGAGACGCCGCCGTTATTCCTTTTCCAAGTCCTGAAACGACACCGCCTGTTACAAATATATATTTTGTCATCACTTTTCCCGCCATCCTTTAATTTTCGTACGTTCTTATTATTTTTTCAGCAATGATCCTGCGTTTTGTACAGGTGTCCATCGCCTGTTTTTCAATATATCTGTGAGCCTCTGCCTCTGACATTTTCAGACGCTCTATCAATATAAATTTTGCTCTGTTTACTACGCGGATATCTTCCATCTTGCTCTGAAGCGTAGCCGCAGCCTCTTCAAATTTTTTAAGCTTAAGGCGCGACGCGGTGAGCAGCTTTATTGCCTGATACACCATCTGCTTGGAGGTCGGTTTCTGAATAGTCAATATGCCGCTGTCTTCGACCTCGTATGATACGCGTTCAAACAACTCGCTTTTGACCACAAGCATGATGCCGCAGCTTTTATCGGCAGAAAGATCAAGAGCGAGCTTTACGCCGTTATCATCAGGAAGAGGCGCGTTTATTATCACTATATCCGGATCTATTCTTCGGATGACATCGCGCGCTTCCGCCGCAGTAGACGCCGCAATTATGGGCGAGTATCTGCCTGCATTAAGCATTTCCGTCATCTTTTCGGCGCTTATTTTCGAAGACGATACGGTAAGAACACTTACCGGCTTCTTTGCTGCAGGCATAATATCACTCCTTTGCGATTTAATAGCGGTTTAGCCGCGCATCTTCCTATGTTGTCAATTTCTCTTATAGAGCTCTACAAAGCCTTCAGGCAGATGCTCCGCAACAAAACTGCTCTCATTTGCCAGCTTGTATGCCTCCGAAAGGTTTTTGGGTAACGTTTTAAGCTTATTTGTTATCTCCGCATCGGCTGTAAACAAATTTTGATTTGTAGGCAGCTCGGCTTTTAGTTTATTTTCAATGCCGTCCATCCCGGCGTATATCAGAAGCGCAAACGCCAAATACGGATTGGCTGTCGGATCAGGAGATCTGAGTTCTATTCTTGTGTATCTGCCCTTCGCCGCCGGTATACGTATGAGCTGCGAGCGGTTTTCCGGAGACCATGTTATATATTTGGGCGCTTTTTTCTCGCCCAGTCGCAGATAGGATTCCTCAGTAGGATTTAAAAACAGCGATATTTCGTTTATATATTTCATGATCCCCGCCATGACATGTTCGGAGTAATCTTTTCCGTCAACGCTCTGTACGGATATATTTATATGGAGTCCGTTTCCACTTTCTCCTGTTAAGGGCTTTGGAGAAAAATCAGCAAAAACACCGTTTGTCATAGCGATCGCCTTTACAACGGCTTTAAAAGTAGTCGCATTATCGGCAGCGGTCATCGCATCGCTGTATTGGAAGTCGATTTCCTGTTGCCCCGGTCCCTCTTCATGGTGTGATGACTCAGGTTTTATGCCCATGTCTAAGAGAGAATAGCAGATCTCGCGTCTGACATGTTCGCCTCTATCCTCGGGGTATATATCCATATATCCCCCGTTATCGATAGTCGATTCTGTTTTTACGCCGTTTTCATCGGTTTTAAAAAGATAAAATTCAAATTCAGAGCCGAACATAAATGTAAATCCGCGGCTTTTTGCATATTTAACCGCTTCCTTTAATATATGCCGACAATCCTTTTCAAAATGTTCGCCATTCGGCGTGCATATATCGCAGAACATCCGCACTACCTGTCCATGCGGCATATGCCACGGCAATATCGACAGCGTCGATGGCTCAGGTTTTAAAAAGAGGTCAGATTTCACCTCTGTTCCAAAGCCGGTAATCGCGGAGGCGTCAAAAGATATACCGTCTGTAAACGCTCTTTCAAGCTCATCCGGCATTACGGCAATATTTTTTTCCTTGCCAAAAATATCGCAAAACGCCAAACGTATAAATTTAACGTCTTCTTCCCTGACATAATCCATTACATCCTCAAACATATACATTTTGTACTATGCCTCCGAAAATAAAAATAAGGCATTCCGCTGACTGCGTTATGGGGACACCTCCCCCACACATCAGTGAACACCTTTGCTCAACTAATTTAACGCCGAAATTATATAACGCGATACTTTTAATGTCAAGTTATTTTTTGGCAGGCGCTGAAAAAAATTTCAAAAAAGCTATTGACAAGAACAAAATAACGTAGTAAACTTTCCACATTGAAACGGCAAAGGCGTCGCACAAGGTATTTACCTGTGTTGCCTTTGCCGTTTTTACATATGAAGGGAGTTTTATTCAATGAACAAAGTAACAGAGTTGTTTGGTTCTATGGTATTTAACGACGTTGTGATGCAGTCACGTCTCCCGAAAGAGACATATAAAAAATTGCAGGAAACTATCCGCAATGGGAAAAGCCTTGAAACCGATGTTGCAAACGTAGTGGCGAATGCAATGAAGGATTGGGCGATAGAAAAAGGCGCAACTCATTTTACGCATTGGTTCCAGCCTTTGACCGGTATAACCGCTGAAAAACACGACAGCTTCATTTCTCCGATAGAAGGCGGCAGAGTCATAATGGAATTCTCCGGGAAAGAGCTTATCCGCGGCGAACCTGACGCGTCAAGCTTCCCCTCCGGCGGTTTGCGGGCGACTTTTGAAGCTCGCGGATATACGGCATGGGATCCTACATCATATGCATTTATAAAAGATAACGTTCTCTGCATTCCTACCGCGTTCTGTTCTTACGGCGGCGAAGCTCTCGACCGTAAAACCCCTCTTCTCCGTTCCATGCAGGCAATAAATAATCAGGCTCTCCGCGTTCTCAAATTCTTTGGGAATGAAAATGTAAAGCATGTAAACACCACTGTTGGTCCCGAGCAGGAATACTTCCTGATAGACAAGGCGTATTACGAAAAGCGTCCCGATCTCATTTATACAGGACGTACCTTGTTTGGTGCAAAACCGCCTAAAGGGCAGGAGCTTGACGATCACTACTTCGGCGTTATTAAGCCGCGTGTCGCAGCTTTCATGAAAGAGCTTAACGAGGAGCTTTGGAAGCTTGGCGTTTTTGCTAAGACAGAGCATAATGAAGTAGCTCCCGCTCAGCACGAGCTTGCCCCGATATTCACTACCACGAACATCGCTACCGACCACAACCAGCTCACGATGGAGCTTTTGAAAAAAGTTGCGGCAAAGCACGGCATGGTATGCCTGCTCCATGAAAAGCCTTTTGCCGGCGTAAATGGAAGTGGCAAGCATAACAACTGGTCGCTCTCTACCGATACCGGCGTAAACCTTCTTGATCCGGGCGAAACGCCGCACGAAAACGCGCAGTTTTTGATTTTCCTCTGCGCCGTTATAAAGGCGGTCGACGATTATCAGGATCTTATCCGCATATCTGTTGCTTCTGCCGGTAACGACCACCGTCTCGGCGCTAACGAGGCTCCTCCGGCTATCGTTTCCATTTTCCTTGGCGATGAGCTTACAGCTATTCTTGATGCTATTGCAAACGATACTCTATATGATAACAGAGAGCATGAATTGATGAAGATCGGCGTCGATGTCCTTCCGAAATTCCCGAAGGATAACACCGACCGCAACCGTACCTCCCCTGTTGCTTTCACCGGCAATAAATTTGAATTCCGTATGCCCGGCTCTGCTGCTACTATTTCAAACATAAACGTAGTTTTGAATACGGCAGTCGCGGAAGAGCTTCGCCAGTTTGCCGATGAGCTTGAAGCTTCAAAGGATTTTGAAAATGATCTTCATGATCTTATCAAGCGTACGATAAACGAGCATAAGCGCATTATATTCAACGGCAACGGATATGACAATGCATGGGTCATCGAAGCCGAAAAGAGAGGTCTTCTCAACCTGCGTTCAACTCCTGATTGCCTGAAATATATGATAGCGGAAAAGAACGTGCAGATCTACGAGACTCACGGCGTCCTGACAAAAGCGGAGCTTGAGTCGAGATACGAGGTCTCACTTGAAAATTACTGCAAGACGCTGAACATTGAGGCGTGCACAATGCTTGAAATGACGCGCCGCGATATTCTCCCCGCCGTCAGCAGCTATGCACATGAGCTTGTGTCGTGTATAAACGACAAAAAAGCATTTGGCAATATCGACTGCTCATACGAGGAAAATCTCGCGTCTGAGATATCCTCTCTCACCGGGATGACGTACTCCAGAGTTAATACGCTCGAAAAATATATTATTGAAGCTAAGAACATCTCAGACCCGATGGAGCTTGCAAAATATTACCGCGACTATATATTTGCAGCCATGAATGAGCTGAGAGTCGGTGTTGATGAACTTGAATCTATAACATCGGCAAAATATTGGCCGTATCCTTCTTATGGCGAGCTTCTTTTCAGCGTAAAATAATTAAATAATCGCTAAAGGCTATGATAAAGAGAAGTACCGCGGAGATTCGCCCACAGTGAGTGCGGGACAGTGAAAACCGCACGGTAGAATCCACGGGAATAACACTTTGGAGCCGCAAGCCGAAAATCTTTAAAGACTATTAGGTGCGCCGCTTAAGGTCAGCGTTATTGGACCGGGCTTTTTTAGAAGCTACAGAGAAGCAATATAGGTGGCACCACGGGTAATGCAGCAGCTCGTCCTATTTTAAAGGACGTGACTGCTGCATATTCTTTTGCTTTGGAGGAAATTTTTATGTGTTCTATCATGGCTTATATCGGCAGCCGTATATCGGCGCAAGCGTTTAAAATAGGTTTTGAAAAGACTGTTTACCGCGGACCCGACATGTCCAGAATAATAAGTATAGAAGGCGGCTACATGGGTTTTCACCGCCTCGCAATCATGGGGCTTCAACCCGAGGGAATGCAGCCCTTCTGCCTTGACGGCGATACTGCGATCTGCAACGGCGAGCTGTACGGTTTCAGGCAGCTTAAAACAGAGCTTATATCCATGGGATATAGGTTTGAAAGCGGCTCTGACTGTGAAATAATACTTCCTCTGTATCGTGAATTTGGGCTTAAGATGTTCAAAATGCTCGACGCAGAATTTGCAATGGTAATATACGACAGCCATAAAGGAAAGCTCATAGCTGCACGCGACCCTATCGGCATACGCCCGCTGTTTTACGGGTATGACAGCGACGGCTCTATAATATTTGCAAGCGAAGCTAAAAATCTCGTTGGGATAGCCGAGCATATAACTCCTTTCCCGCCCGGACATTACTATGTTGACGGAGAATTTATCCGTTATGCTGATCTCACCACCGTTGAAAAATACCGTACAGAAGACATAGAT
>CALWWO010000033.1 GCA_944385265.1 uncultured Oscillospiraceae bacterium | reverse complement strand
GTTCGCCCATTGTCCGGCCGTATTCCTCTACATAGAATATAGGGTCGTATCCAAAGCCGTTATCTCCGCGCGGAGCGTCGGCTATAACGCCGCGGCACTCGCCTTCTGCGCGCACAACGGCCCCGGTCGGGAAAACGCATGATATTGCGGAGACAAACCGCGCCGAACGGTCTTCATGGTCTTTGAGCTTATCCAAAACAAGCAGGCATTTTTCGTGATCTGTCAGGTTTCCTCCGCCGTAACGCGCCGAATATACACCCGGCTCTCCGCCGAGAGCGTCTACCTCGAGTCCCGAGTCGTCGGATATCGCAATTTCGCCGGAGGCGCGGCATGCGGCATAGGCCTTCAAAAATGCGTTTTCCGCAAATGTAGTGCCCGTCTCCTCCACGTCGAGGTCGAGTCCCGCCTCCGACTGGGATATTATCTCAAACCCGTCGTCCCCAAGGATCTCTCTAAATTCCCTGAGCTTATTTTTATTATTGCTCGCCAGTATTATCCTCACTTTAAAAGCGCCTCCACAAATTCTCTCTTGTCGAACTCGAGCAGGTCCTCCGCTTTTTCGCCGACTCCGACGTATTTTACCGGCACTTTGAGCTGGTCTGCTATCGCGAACACGATACCGCCCTTTGCCGTCCCGTCGAGCTTTGTAAGCACTATTCCGGTCACCCCGGCAGCTTCTTTAAACTGTTTTGCCTGTATGAGTCCATTCTGCCCCGTCGTCGCATCGATGACGAGGAGTATCTCAAGGTCGCCGTCCGGCAGTTCCCTGTCTATTACTCTTCTGATTTTTTGAAGCTCGTTCATCAGGTTCGATTTATTATGAAGCCGTCCCGCGGTATCGCATATAACGATATCCGCTCCGCGTGCTTTAGCGGCGGTTATCCCGTCGAATATGACGGCGGCGGGGTCTGACCCCTCCTCATGCCGGACTATATCGCTCGAGGCCCTCTCGGCCCAAACAGTCAGCTGCTCCGCAGCTGCGGCCCTGAAGGTATCTCCGGCGCACATAAGCACTTTTTTGCCCTCGCTCTTGAATTTCATCGCGAGCTTTCCTATGGTAGTAGTCTTGCCGACTCCGTTTACGCCTATAACAAGTATTGCCGAGGGCTTTGTATCAAGTTTCAGCCCGTCGTCCCCAACGGAGAGGACATCTACCATTATCTCCTCGAGTGCTCTGCGGACGTCTTCGCTTTTAGTATATCCCTCCTGACGCACCGTCCGGCGCAAACGGTCGACTATCTCAAGCGACGTCTCTACGCCGACATCAGCCATTATGAGCGTCTCCTCAAGCTCTTCATAAAACTCCTCGTTTGCTTTTGTAAACGACGCTATCATTGCGTTTAGCTGGACCGTCATATTTTTTTTGGTTTTTTCAAGTCCCTGTCTTATTTTATCGAAAAATCCCATTTTTCCTCTCCCGTACAGTATTACTGATCCTCCAGAATAGTCCTTCCGGCTTCCTCAAGATCTATCATAAGCACTTTCGACACGCCTTTTTCCTGCATTGTCACGCCGTAGAGGACATCCGCTTCCTCCATCGTGCTGCGCTTATGGGTGATTATTATGAACTGTGTTTTATTCGTGAGCGTGCGCAGATATCCCGCAAACTTCGCCGCGTTTACGTCGTCAAGCGCGGCCTCAATTTCATCCATCACGACAAACGGTGTCGGCTTGACCTTTAAGATCGCAAAATACAGTGCGCTCGCGACGAATGCCTTTTCCCCGCCGGACAGCAGCGATATGTTTTTAAGGCTTTTGCCGGGAGGCTGTACCTTTATCTCTATTCCGCAGTTTAAGATATCGTTTTCATCCTCCATCTCCAAAGACGCGCGTCCGCCGCCGAAAAGCTCTGCAAACGTCTCCTTAAAGCTCTTGTTTATCTGCTCGAACTCTCTCGAGAAGATGTTTTTCATCTCCTCGGTTATATCAGATATTATCTCGTTTAGCTCCGATTTGGATTTTTCTATATCGTCGCGCTGTTCCGTTAAATAGGTATAGCGTGTATTGACGCGCTCAAACTCATCTATCGCGCCTATGTTCGGCGTGCCGAGCTTTGATATATCGCGCTTTATTTCGGCTATCTTTTTATTTGCCTCCGAGGTATCATCAAGCGGCCGGCTTATCTCCATGGCCGCAGAACGACTGAGCTCGTAATTGTCCCACAGCTTGTCTATTATCTGTTTCGTCTCGAGTTCCGCCGATATGCGCCGCTGCTCTGTTCTCGCGGTGTCGCGCTCTAAATCGATAAGTCGTCTGTTCGAGTCCTGAAGGTCTCTGTCGGCCCTCATCTTCTCCATTTCAAGCTCCGCCCGCTGTCTGTTTATCTCCGCGGCGGCGTCTCTATACGCGCTTATTTTTTCACGGTTTTCGGCTATCTGCTTTTCGCCGACGGCAATATTATTATGTATCTGCTCGTTTTGAGCCGTCACGCTGTCAAGATAAGACTTCTGCCTGTCTTTTCCGGCGGACAGATCCCGTCTCAGTGCATCGAGCTCGTCGATCGAGCCCTGAACCGCTGATTTTTCCGCGTCAAGCGATGCCGTTTTTGCCCTGAGCTCCGATATTTTGTCGACGATCTCCTGCTTTTGTGCAGACAGCTCTTCACTCCCGGCAGATAACGCCGACATTTCTTCTCTCAGCTTTTCAAGCTCTCCGCTGAGAGCCGCGATTGCCTTCTGCGCGTTTTCTATGATATCCGTGTTGTTCTTTATACGCGACTCAAGCGACACCGACTCGCCCGACAGCGCGAGCTTATAGTCACCCGCCGCTTTTACAAGCGTTTCGCACCGCGCTTTTTCGCCCTCGCATTTGAGGACGTTGTCCTCCGCGTTTCTGAGCTCTTCCGATGCTACGGACAGCTCGTACTCGGCGGCCGTGAGATCTCTCTGAGCCTCCGAAAGCTGCGCTTCGGCCTTCTCGGCGGCCGCGCCGAGCTCTCTTTCGCGCTCTTTAAGGCGTTTTATCTCGTTTGCTCTCGAGAGCATGCCGGCGTTTCTCGACACGGCGCCGCCGGTCATCGACCCGCCGGCGTTGAGCATCTGCCCGTCGAGCGTGACTATGCGGAATCTGTACCCGTTTTTACGCGCTATCTCGACCGCGCGGCCGAGATCGGACGCTATTACCGTCCTTCCGAGAAGGCTCATATATATCCCGTCAAATCTCTTGTCGTATTCCACGAGATCGGCCGCTAGTCCCTCGACGCCGTTGTCTCCGCTTATCGCGGAGATATTTAGGCGCTGTCCCTTTACCGACGACACGGGCAGGAACGTGGCTCTGCCTATATCCCTGCGCTTTAACGCATTTATTCCGGCTTTGCCGTCTTCCTCGCTCTCCACGACGATATTCTGCATCGCGCCGCCGAGCGCCGTCTCTATGGCCACCGTATATTTATCCGCCGTTTTAATGAGCTGCGCCACCGTGCCGTGGACATTTTTCAATACGCCGCGCGATGACTCCTGCATTATGAATTTTACGGCTTTTGAGTACCCCTGGTACTCTTTTTCCATTTCATTCAGCATCGCTATGCGCGATGACAGCGCGTTTTTCTCCATGACGAGTTTATCGGCGCGCTCTTTTGCCGTCTGCGCCTTTTTCCGGCGCGACTCCGCTCTGATATTATACCCGTTTACTATATTTTTAGATGACGAAACGGCCTCTACGGCCTTTTGAAGCGCTTCTGAGGCGTCTTTATACCGGCTTTCCGTCTCCGCAAGTCTTTCCGATGCGTTATTAAGATCGGCAATCAGTGCTCCGCTTCTGTCTTCCGCCTCCTGAAGTGCTGCCGAGGCAGACGATATTTTAGCCTTTTCACCGGCGATAGCCGCCATATGCCCGCTCTCTTTTGCGAGCAGCGCGCCGCGTTCGCTTTCCACCTTGGCCGAGCTGCCGTCAAGCTTTTGAAGCTCATAGCCAAACGAGCTTATATCCTCTTCGTTCTTTGCTTTCTCGGCGTCGATCTCGGAAAGGCGTTTCTCCCGCTCGCTGATCTGTGCGCTCAGACCGCCGTCGCGGTCCTCGCTCTGCTCTATCTCCTTTTGGATGCGGTCCATACTCTCGATGTTGTTTTGCAAGTTCGTTTTAAGAACTGCGACATTGCTCTCAAGCTCCGAAACTGCGGCCTCCATCTCCGATATGAGCTGCCTGTTATGCTCGGCATCAAGGTCGCGGGCTTTTTTATCCTCCGACAGCCGCTCGCTTTTTTTATACAGCTCCTCGATAGAAGCGTGCATCGCGTTGGTCTTTTCTTTGGCCGCCGCGCTTTCCGTTTCAAGCTGCTTTGTGCGTTCTGTTAAGCTTTCAAGGTCGTGCATCCAGACGGATATCTCAAGTCCGCGGAGCTCGTCGCGCAGGATGAGATATTTTTTCGCTACCTCCGCCTGTTTTCTAAGCGGGTTCACCTGAAGCTCCAGTTCGGATATTTTATCGTTTACCCTGACGAGATTTTCGTCTGCGCGCTCCAGCTTGCGCTCCGCCTCTTCTTTTCTGTAGCGAAACCGCGATATGCCGGCGGCCTCTTCGAATATCTCGCGCCTGTCGGTGCTTCTGACCGACAGGACTTCGTCTATTCTGCCCTGTCCTATTATGCTGTATCCGTCGCGCCCCAGGCCGGTGTCCATAAAAAGCTCGTGCACATCGCGCAGGCGCACCGGTTTTTTGTTTATATAATACTCGCTTTCGCCGGAGCGGTAATATCTTCTTGTGACCATGAGCTCGGCGCTGTCGACGTCAAATATATGTTCGCTGTTGTCGAATATCATCGACACCTCCGCAAAACCGGTCGGCCCGCGCTTTTCGGTGCCGCCGAAGATGACGTCTTCCATTTTCCCGCCGCGCAGAGTCTTTGACGACTGCTCGCCCATTGCCCACCGTATGGCGTCCGATATGTTTGATTTGCCGCTCCCGTTCGGCCCTACGACCGCGGAGATCGGTTTTTCAAATATCAATCTCGTTTTTTCAGGAAATGATTTGAAGCCGTGAAGCTCCAGCGCTTTAAGATACAAACGAACGCCTCCTCAATAAAAAGCATACTTATTAAGTATATCGTTTTTATCCGTTTTTGGCAATATTTATTAATTTTATTTCTCCGTCAGAGGCAGGACTTTCAACAAATTTGACCTGTTTTATATTATATTGCTCCGGTAATCTGCGCCTGTTTTTTCCGTGCTGTCCGACTGCCTGCGACATCCGTCCCCGCGGGACTTCAAATTCCACATATGCGGCATCCCGCGCGTCGTCTCCGATAAGTTTTTTCTCCGCGTTGAAACACATTTCCGCGTATACGAGTTCTCCAAGCGCGGGATGGTACGCCCCACCCACGGCCTCGCCCGCGGAAAGGTCGTCCGTCGGGTTTAAGCCGAGGCGTATGACGGGGATATTCTCGCGCTTAAACACTTCAAGTATCTCTGCACACCACGACACGGCCTCATCTACTGTATGCTCGCAGTACTCGCCGCTTTTGGCCATTTCAAAAAGCCTCGTGTCCTTTATGATGACTGTAGGGTAAATTCTCACACCGTCGGGGGCAAGCGCGGCGAGGGAGCGCGCAGTATAAAGCGATTTTTCAAGCGTATCGCCCGGCAGCCCCGTCATCATTTGCAGTATCAGTTCAAATCCGGCTGCTTTCAGCATTTTTGCGGCTTTCTCGGCGTCCTCCGCCGTGTGGCCTCTGTTCGACATTTTTAAAACCGTCTCGTCCATCGACTGGACTCCGAGTTCCACGGTCTTTACGCCGCAGCGCCTTAATCTTTCTATAACTCCCCCGTCTATCGCGTCCGGCCTCGTCGAGACACGCAGCGACGATATAGCGCCCGAACGAAGAAACGGCAATGCCGCGCCAAGCAGAGCCTCCTGCTCCGCCGCGGGTATTGCCGTGAAACTGCCGCCGTAAAACGCGACCTGCGTGTCGCCGTTCGGCGCTTTTAAAAGGCCGGCGCGTATCTCATCTGAGACCGACTCCGGCGTTGCGGGCTTTGTCTGCCCGGATATTTTGCGCTGATTACAGAATACGCAGTCGTGGGGGCAGCCGAGATGCGGTATGAAAACGGGGATTATGTTTCTTTTTACCGGCAATTGTACCCCTCCAAAGCGGCTTTAGCCGCATTTTGCTCCGCCTCTTTTTTACTTCTGCCTTCTCCCTCGCCGATATCCGTTCCGTTTAAGGCAACGATAACTTTAAAATGCTTATCGTGTTCGGGTCCGCGTTCCTCGGCGAGCCTGTATTCAAGCGTTTGTCCGCTCTTTTTTTGGACGTGTTCCTGAAGCTCCGTCTTAAAATCCTTTTGCAGGTCATTCTCATTTATCGGCTTCAATATAAGCCGTTTTATCAGCGCACGCGCCGCTTCAAAGCCGCCGTCTATGTAAACGGCCGCTATTATCGCTTCCATTGCGTCGGCAAGTATCGACGGGCGTTTCGCTCCGCCGTTATGGGCTTCGCCCTTGCCGAGCTTTAAATATGCGCCGAGACCGAGTTGGGTCGCCGCTTCCGCCAGACTCTGCTCGCAGACCATCGCCGCTCTGAGTTTTGTCATCATTCCCTCGTGAAGGGAATCGCCGGCATTATAGAGATATTCAGCCGATACAAGCCCCAGCACCGCGTCGCCTAAAAATTCGAGCCGCTCGTTGCATTTAACATTCGGGTTCTTGTTTTCATTGGCGTATGAGCTGTGCGTCAAGGCATTTTCAAGCAGTTTGATATTTTCAAAGCTGTACTCCATCTTTATTTCAAGTTCATTCATATCTCTACATCTCCATTACATTAGTTCCATATTGCAGACGCATGCCGCCCGCGGCCGATCTTTTTCGGAAATTTATAAGGGCGGGTCATCCCCGCCCTTACCCTTTTAATCCTCATCGGTCAGCTTTTCGATATAGTTTACCACATCCCCTACGGTGGTCAGCTTTGCAAGCTCTTCCTCATCCGTCTCGGGTATGTCGAATTTTTCTTCAAGCTGCATGGTAAACTCCACTATATCAAGTGAATCCGCATTAAGGTCATCTACAAACGCCGTATCCATCGTTACGGAGTCTTCGCTTACTGAAAACTGTTCGGCAACAAGTTTCTTTAAGGTTTCAAATATCATTTTTTCACCTCCACAGCATTGTAAATTACATTCCATATATCGGAATATTAGTCCATAAGGATAATTTTGTCAATCGCTTTTCTCATTTATTCGACATTTATTTTTCCATTCGGCCGCGTATAGCGCATACTTTCGATATTTTTTTCGATATCGGCAGCTATGTTGGCCTTTGCCGTTTCTATGGCCTGTCTGACAGCGCTTTTGATCGCATATGCGTCTGACGAGCCGTGCGCTTTTATTACAGGCCTGCTTATACCCAGCAGCGCCGTCCCGCCGACCTCATTTGAATCGAGTTTCTTTTTAAGCGCCGCTATATCGTCTTTTATCATCAGCGCCGCCATTTTCGTCTTAAAGCTTTTCGTGAGTATCTGCTTAAATTCCGAAAGTATGAACATGGCAACGCCTTCCATGCCCTTTAAGAAAATATTGCCGCTGAAGCCGTCGCACACGATCACGTCGCACGCGCCCTCCATAACGTCGCGCGCCTCTATATTGCCGACGAAATTAATAAGTCCCTTTTCGCCCGCGTCGGACAGCAGTGCATATGCCTCTTTACACAGCGCAGTCCCTTTTGACGCCTCAGCGCCGTTATTTAAC
>CALWWO010000032.1 GCA_944385265.1 uncultured Oscillospiraceae bacterium | reverse complement strand
TCTCCTCTATCTATATATAATCGCGCGCCAGCAGCTCTGAGAACAGAGACATCCGCCATCTTGCAAGCGCCTCCGTCAAAACCCTGTGATTCGTGTATGAACCAGAGCGCGTCACGATATCCCACGCCTCATCCCACGGAAGCCCTTCTTCGTCGAGCAAAAGACGCATAAGCTCCGGAACAGCAAGCGCCGGATGCGTATCGTTTGTGTGGATGCTGACGTGCTCGGGAAATTCATCCCACTTATCGTCGCCGTAATTTGCCTTGTATTTTCTCAAAATATGCACAAGCCCGGCTGAGACGAAAAAGTATTCCTGCTTCAGACGCAGCGCTTTTCCTGCGTCGGTAGTATCGTCCGGATAAAGTATGCATGAAATCGCCTCAGTCTCGCTTCTGCTGCTGTATGCGCGGGCGTATTCGCCGCGGTTGAAGGCGGCAAGATCAAAATCCTCGTGAAACGACTCCGCCTGCCACAGCTTTAATTTATTTACGGTTTCTCCTCCGTAGCCGATGATCGGAACGTCGTAAGGCACGGCGCGTACAACGCTGTAATCGCGGTGTACGAAAGATGTTTTACCGTCCTTGTATACGCGCTCGACCCTTCCGCCGAATTTTATCGGTACCGATTCCTCCGTCATGCGTATCTCCCACGGGAAACCGTCTTCTATCCACGTATCCGGATCTTCAAACTGCCATCCGTTTTCGATACGCTGGCGGAAAAGCCCGTATCTGAAGCGGATGCCGATACCTGTGGCGTTTATATCCATATACGCCATAGAATCGAGGAAACACGCCGCCAGCCTGCCAAGCCCTCCGTTGCCGAGCCCCGGATCTTTTTCGCAGGCGCATATATCGTCAAGCTCAGTGCCCAACTCGCGAAGCCCCTCGGTCACGATATCGAGCGCGCCGAGGTTAAGCAGATAGTTTTTGAGGAGCCTGCCGATAAGAAACTCCATTGAGAAATAATAAACCTCTTTTTTATGGGCTTCAGAAAAGCGGCGCGTCGTCTCCGTGCGGATATTTGAGGCTATGCCGCATATGAGCCGTACGAGCGCCTCATATTTTTCAAGATTTCCGCAGTGTTCCGGAGATCTTCCAAAAAGGCGGACGGCTTCATTGTGATACCTTGTGAGGAATTCTTCTTTATTTTTGAACATGTTTTTCTCCATTCGGGGCGGCGGCAGCTTTTTTACCTGTGCTTCTGCGCCTTTTAAGTTTTAATACGGTTCCTCCCACAGGCGGGATATTCAACCGCACTGAAAAATCCTTCCCATGCATCGGAATTTTTTCGGCAACGATATCTCCCGTATTTATGTGATCTGATCCGCCGAAATTCTTATTGTCGGAATTTATAAGCTCCTGATATACGCCGTATACGGGGACGCCGACCCTATAATCTTTATATGACGAGCAGCCGAAATTTAAGACCGCGATAAGCGTGGAGCTTCCGCATTTTCGGGCAAAGCTTAAAACACTCTGCTCGTTGTTGTTGACGTCGATCCATTCAAATCCGCCCCAGCTGAAATTATCTCCATACAGGGCTTTTTCGGAAAGGAACAATTTATTTAAGCACTTTGTGAACAGCGAATTTGCTCGATGCGTGTCGTAGCCGAGTAAAAACCACTCTAAACTTTCGTAATACCGCCATTCGACAAATTGGGAAAATTCGTTTCCCATAAAGGACAGCTTGGCGCCCGGATGGCACATCTGGAGAAGCCGCAAAAGCCGCGCTCCCGCAAACTGCTGCCTGTAATCGCCGGGGCACCTGCCTATGAGCGATTTTTTGCCGTGGACGACTTCATCGTGCGAAAACGGAAGGATGAAATTTTCCGAAAACGCATACATCATCGAAAATGTGAGCAGATTGTGGTTGTATTTTCTTCCCTCAAAATCGATCGAGATATATTTGAGCGTATCGTTCATCCAGCCCATATTCCACTTATAATTAAAGCCCAGCCCGCCGTCGGACGGGGGATAGGTGACGAGCGGCCAAGCGGAGCTCTCCTCAGCCGCAGTGAATACGCCGGGGTAAAATTGCCCGATAAGCGCGTTGAATTCGCGAAGAAACGATATAGCGTCAAGATTTTCCTCCCCGCCGAATTCGTTTAAAAGCTTTTGCCTGTTGTCCGCGCCAAAGTTTAAGTAAAGCATGCTTGATACGCCGTCGACACGTATGCCGTCGATATGATAAACGTCGAGCCAGTACATGACGTTACTCAAAAGGAAGCTGCGGACCTGTGGTCTTGAAAAATCAAACTTGTACGTGCCCCATTGCTGATGATCGCCCGCCTCGTAAAGCGGCTGACCGTTAAATCTGCCGAGCCCGTGCGCATCGCGGCAGAAATGCCCGGGCACCCAGTCGAGTATCACGCCAATACCGGCTTCATGGCATTTATTTACAAGATACATGAGCTCCTGCGGCGTTCCGTATCTGCTCGTCGGCGCGAAAAAGCCTGTGATTTGATATCCCCACGAGCCGTCGAACGGATACTCGGCGATCGGGAGCAGCTCGATATGCGTATATCCCATGTCCTTTACGTACGGGACAAGCAGATCGGCAAGCTCTGCATATGTGTAGAACTCCTTATCCTGCGGGCGCTTCCAGGAGCCGGCGTGGACTTCGTATATATTTAACGGCTTTTTTCTGTGATCCGTCCTGCGTCTCCGCCCGAGCCATCGCCCGTCGGTCCATTTAAAGCCGCCGAGGCTTGCCGTGACGGACGCCGTATCCGGTCGCAGCTGCGATGAAAAAGCAAACGGATCCGCCTTGTATATGATACGCCCGTCATATGCTTCAATGGCGTATTTATATTGCACTCCGGCTGAAAGACCGGGCACGAACAGCGAATAAACGCCGTCGCGTATATGATCCATAAACAGAGCTTCGACGTTCCAAAAATTAAAAGAGCCCACGACACGCACACTTCGCGTATCGGGAGCCCAAACAGTAAATAAAACGCCGTCCGCCCCGTCGATATTGACAAAATGAGCGCCGAATTTGTTGTACGCACGGCAGTAAGAACCTTTGCCGAAAAGGTAAAATTCTTCATCGGTGAGAAAAATATTTGGTCTGTTCATCGGAGCACCTCCCAAAAAATATAGTACGACCGGCAACGCATGCAAAGGCTCAGCCGCCCAGATTGCCCGTAAGGCACATGACGGCGGAGAGCGCGACGACGGGAGCCGTTTCGCATCTCAATATACGCGTGCCGAGAGACGCGGAGATCATCCCGTACCCAAGCGCTGCTTCAACCTCGTCCTGCTCAAATCCGCCCTCCGGACCTGTGACGATCGAGACGGTTTTTGCGTCTTTGCGGACCTCAAGCGCCGAGACGATACCGAGCTTGCGCTCGTTTTCATACAAAAACAGCGGGACGTCCGCCTTAGATGCAAGGCTTACAGCGTCTTTGAAGGTGGCTACAGCAGACACCTGCGGTATCATGCCGCGTTCAGACTGCTTTGCCGCTTCTGCCGCTATCCGCTGCCAGCGGTTTAATTTTTTTAAAAGCGCCGCGCCGTCTGGCTTCGACACGCAGCGCGCCGATGGGAACACCACGATCCCATTTGCGCCGAGCTCGACGCATTTCTGTATCACGGAGTCCATTTTATCGCCCTTTGAAAAAGCGGCGTATATCGTGCAGCTTACGGACGGCTCGCCGCGTGACGGCGACGCGGAGATTATCTCCGCCGACATGCCCGTAGGGTCGCTTTCATCTAAACGGCATGTATAATCAGTGCCGTTTGAATCGCAGACGGTAAATATTTCGCCACGGCGGATACGGAGCACGCGCATATGCTCTATATCCTGAGCGCTGAGATAAGCCGTTCCGCCGAAAATGTTCGATGCGGTTATAAAAAATCTTGGCATAGAAAAAACTCCTGTACGATCGATTAACTTTGAGACTGCCCGCCACATAGAATGTACTGACTGAGAGAGGGGGCGTTTCAAACGGAAAATTCTTATGGACTTGAGAAATTGAATGAGGTATGGAGCCGCGTCGCCGAGTCATCAGGGTATGAGCCCGAAAAAGCTCAAGACCGGGGAACTAACGCGGCGGAGAACAACCAAACTATGCTGCAAAGGTTTATACAGAGCGAGGCGGACGGGGTAGAATGTTATAAAAGAATGTCCGCAAGAAGCAGCAGAAATTCAAAACTGATGTTTGCAAGGCTGGCAAACGACGGACGCGCGAATCTAAAACAGCTTCAAATGGCATATTTTATCCTTACCGGAGACAGCTACACGCCAAAAACAGAGCGAAAACAGATAAGTTCGATGCTGTCGGCGTTGCGAGAGCGCTACATAGCCGAAACGGAGGGGCAGCTGTCGTACGAGAAAGCCGCGGCAGCGACGCCTGACAGAAAACTATCGCAGCTATACATAAAGCTTGCGCGCGGAAAAGCGCGTAACGCCGACGAGCTCGAGCACCTGATAGAGAAAGTAATGGGTTAAAACGCATATGCCTTAAAAGCGCGGGGGTATCGGCTCCTGCGCTTTGCTTGCAGAGCGCGTCCAACATACCTCTTAAACAGTCCGGGCATTTGCATATCGCAATTTAAACGGTCAGGCATTCGCATACAGCATTTTAAGCGGCGCATATGCGCCTGTGCTTTACGTTTAAAGAGACGTCATATCCGTTATCTGCAATTTTGATAAGAAAGCGCGCCTGTGCGCTGCGTCTTAAACGAAAATGGGTTAAGCGCCCGGCTTTAAGCAAAAGCTGTACCTAAAGTATGATAGAGCGCTGGGCAAGTTATATCAGATACTCGCTGCCAAAGGAAAACGGCAGCATATCTTTTAATTTATAGCTGACGTACCGACCGTCCGATTTCGCGCACAGCACCTCGATCTCCGGCGCAAACTCGTTCAGCACCTGGCGGCATGAACCGCACGGGGTGCAGTAATTCGTCGATTCTGCGAAAACAGCTATCCTCACAAAATCGCGTTTGCCCTCGCTTATCGCCTTGAATACGGCGACGCGTTCGGCGCATATGGTGCAGCCGAGAGCCGCGTTTTCGATATTGCAGCCTGTAAAAATCGTGCCGTCGGTGCATTCAAGGGCGGCGCCTACACGAAATTTGGAGTACGGAGCATAAGCCGCCTCGGAAATATTTTTTGCCATGTTGATAAGTTCTCTGTCAGTCATATCTTTTACCCCCAACTTTTTACTTTATTTCACTGCCGATAAAACCGCTGAGGATATTCGATTGTGTCGGACGTATGCCGGAAATCATATCTCTCTGCGATAAGACGGAGTATTCTTTGAACAGGATCGGTATTATAGCGGAATCCTGCCTGATATACTCGGCAAGTTCGCCGGCTGCCGCGGCGGTTTGTTCATCATCCTCCGCCGACAGGTAGGCGTTTATAAGCTCTGTATACCTCGCGTCGCTGACGCCGCAGTAATTAACTGCGCCGTCGGATGAGAGGATCGAGGATAGATCAAAATCGGCTGTAAGGCGTGTCTCAGCGTAATAGAGGTCAAAGTTACCTTCGCTTAGCGCGTAAACGTATTCATCCCAGCTCAGGATAGAGAGGGTCACGTTAAGCCCCAAGTCGTTCAGCGCGCCGACTATATATTTAGCCGCGTCGACTTTCGTGCCATTGTCGGCATTTACTATAAAGCTCAAGGATACCTCGTCATATCCGGAAGAATAGGTGTACTCAAGCCAGCCGTCGCCGTTACAATCCTCAAATCCAAGAGAGGACAGCAGGGAGGATGCCGATTGCAGCGAGTATTCCGATCCGGTCTCCCATTCCGTATCGTAAAAGCCAAGCGCCGGATGCAGTGCAAGCGAAGCCTTGTCGGCGTATCCGTTAAAAATATCGGATACTATTTTATCGCGGTCGATAGCGTACCCTACCGCCATTCTGAAACTTGGATTCAACAGCAGGCTTTTGCCTGTGCGCAAATTGAATCCGACATACTGCATAACGGACGAGCCGTAATACCTCGCCTCGTGATCGATTCTTATCTGGAACGGCTTGGCGCCCGTGGGATCAGCTGGCATAAGAGAAATTTTACCGGCTGAAAACTCCGATACGACGTTATTCTCATTATACTCCTTTAAAAGCACGCGATCGACCGGCAGCTCGTTATAATCACGGTATCCGTTAAACGCCGTAAGCTGGGCGCTGCCGGCGTTTTCCGTATATACATAAGGTCCCGTGCCGGACGGGATATCTTCACCGACGGAAAGATTTTTGATGACCGGGATATCAAGGAGCGACGCAAACCTGTAATTCGCTTTTTGAAGCGTAACGGTCAATGAATATGTGTCCGACGCCGCAGCGCTGTAAAAATCCTTCAGGCGGGAAGAATATTTGCCGGAGTATGACGCCTGCCTTATGGAATATGCCACATCTTCAGCCGTCATTTCCGTCCCGTCGTGAAAATACACGCCCTCCTTGATGGTAAAGGAATACGTTATTCCGTCCACGGTACTGTATTCCTCAACAAGCAGGGGGATGGGCTCAAACGATTCGTCAAGCGTGAAGAGCGTCTCATAAATAAGCGAGTCGAGCACCGAGTTGTACAAATCGGTGCACACCATGGGGTTTATCGATGAGGACGGATTATACAAAACGGTAAATGGGGCAAGCTCATGCTCGCTGCCGGTTTCGACATCATCAGGAACGGAGGAACTCATATCCGCCGATGAACTGCTGTCAGAAGTGGAGCCGCCGGAGCAGCCGGTACATAAAGAAAGCAAAATTGCAATGCATGTAAAAAATGATATGATTTTCAATTTTCCTATCCTTTCAGCATTATCACAGAGGCTTGAGAGCCGCGCTGACCTTTTGTATAACGATGAGACCAGTATTTCTCATGGCTGCACATCGTACATTCGCCGGAGACAGCTATATTTTCAGACAAGAGACCGGCTTTTTGAAGCAAAAAACTGTTTATGCCTTTCAGGTCCACCATATATTTTTCTTCTTTTGGCAATACGAAGCGGTCGGCGTCCTTGCCCAGGATATTGTAAACGGCGTTTGCCACGTCGTCGCCTGTCTCAAAGCAGCATAACCCTATTCCGGGACCGATGGCAGCGCGGATATCCTGCGGATGCGAGCCGTAACGCTCCTGCATTTTCCGTACGGTGTTTCCCGCTATATCAAGAACGGTCCCGCGCCATCCGCAGTGGACGGCTCCGACTGCTTTCCGAACAGGATCGTGCAGAAGGACGGGGATACAGTCTGCCGTGAAGATAACGAGCGGGAGCATGGGCTTGTCCGTTATAAGCCCGTCGGCTTCATACGGTATGGGAGAGAACAGCTCATGCTTGTCGCCATACCCGACCTCGCGTATGTCAGCTCTATGGACCTGACGGGAGAACACAAGACTTTCCTGCGGGATATCGAGGGCGCGGCACAGCGCGGCGTAATTTTCTGCGATATTTTCGCTGCTGTCGCCTGTGTTTTCACCGAGGTTGAGGGACGAGTATATTCCGCCGGACACGCCGCCGAAGCGCGTTGTAAACGCGTGCGGCGTATCGATATTACGCGCCGTCATATACGTGACGCCGCCGGTGGTTTTTGAGATCAAATCCATAAACTACAACTCTTTTCTGTCAAAGCGGACGGTCATAGATTTTTGCCGCAGCAGTCCTTGTATTTCATGGGAAGACCGTTCGGACGGAGCTTGCCGCACGGGCACGGATCGTTCCTGCCGATCTTTTTGCCGACTTTGACGGGCTGTTTTTTAGCTCCCGAGCCGGCGTTTTGCGCGGCTGTGAAATCGCGCGAAACGCTTTTGCGTTCAAGCGTCTGATTTACTTTGACGCGAACCGTGAATATTCTGCGGACGACCTCTTCTCTGATGCCGTTTACCATGGCTTCAAACATCTCGAAGCCCTCTTTCTTATATGCGTCCACCGGATTTGACTGCGCGTATGCGCGAAGCCCGATGCCCTGGCGCAGATCGGTCATTGCGTCGATATGATCCATCCAGTACTCGTCAACGACGCGCAGCATTATTACACGCTCCAGCTCGCGCATAAGAGGCGTATCGGTGCCGGGGATCATTCCAAGCTGCTTTTCCTTTTGATCGTATACCTCAAAGGCTTTGCTTTGCAGCGCCTGCGAGATATCCTCAGCCGACATGCCGACGGGATTTGGGAACAGCGACGATATTTCGGATGGGACAACAAATATGCTGCGGAACGGGGCGATGATCTCCACTATATCGGAAAGAGAGGAGACGCTGCCGAGCTTTGCATATTCGTCGTGCACGGTGGAATCTATGACGTCTTCTATCATAGAGTGCACGTAGGACCTTATATCCTCGCCGTTTAGGACCTTTCTTCGCTCTTCATAGATTATATTGCGCTGCTGATTCATGACGTCGTCATATTCGAGGACAGTTTTCCTGGTTTGGAAATTGCGGCTCTCGACGCGCTTTTGAGCTTGCTCGATAGAGTTTGAGAGGATCTTCTGCTCGATAGGCGTGTCCTCATCAAGCGCGGATATAAGACCTGCAACGCGGTCCGTCCCGAAAAGCCGCATAAGGTCGTCTGTCATGGCGATGTAAAAGCGAGATTCGCCGGGGTCGCCCTGACGTCCGGCACGCCCGCGGAGCTGATTATCGATACGGCGCGATTCATGCCGCTCGGTACCGAGTATGAAAAGCCCGCCGACGGCTCGCACACGCTCAGCCTCTTCGGAAGTGACCGCCTTATGCTCAGCCATCTTTTCTTCAAACATGGCGCGCGCGCGGAGGATCTCTTCATCATCCGTATCCGCGTGACCTGTGGCTTCGGATATGACCTGCTCGTCAAAGCCCGCTTTTCTGAGATCACTCATAGCGAGATATTCAGGATTACCGCCGAGCATGATGTCGGTACCGCGCCCAGCCATGTTTGTTGAGATGGTAACGGCGCCGAATTTACCCGCCTGCGCGACGATCTCAGCCTCTCTCTCGTGGTGCTTCGCGTTTAAAACATTGTGTTTTATCCCTTTTTTCCGCAGCAGAGAGGAGAGATATTCGCTCTTTTCGATAGTTATAGTGCCGACGAGGACAGGCTGCCCCTTTGCATGGCATTCTTCTATCTGCGCGATTATCGCGCGTATTTTCCCGTTTTGGTTTTTATAGATGACGTCGGGATGATCTTTTCTTATCATCGGGCGGTTTGTCGGTATCTCGATGATATCGAGACTGTATATCGTGGAGAATTCCTCCGCCTCGGTTAGAGCAGTCCCGGTCATACCGGACAGCTTTTCATACAGGCGGAAAAAGTTCTGATATGTTATCGTAGCGAGAGTTTTGCTTTCATTTTCGACCGAAAGCCCCTCCTTCGCCTCGATAGCCTGATGCAGCCCCTCGGAATACCGTCGTCCCGGCATCGTGCGGCCTGTAAACTCATCGATGATGATGACTTTGCCGTCCTGTACGACGTAGTCGTCGTCGCGGTGCATTATACCGTGCGCCTTAAGCGCCTGATTTATATGGTGCGCGAGCGTGGAATTTTCGAGATCGGCGAGATTTTCAAGACCAAATTCAGCCTCCGCCTTGGCGATTCCCTTAGCTGTAAGCGTCGCAGATTTTGCCTTTTCGTCCACGATATAATCCGCATCCGTTTTATCGTCGATGATATCCTTCGCGTCGGTAGAGGCGAAAACCTCTTTTTTAAGGCGCGATACAAACTTGTCGACTCTCGCATAAAGCTCGGTAGAGGCGTCGCCCTTGCCGGAGATTATAAGCGGCGTGCGCGCTTCGTCTATGAGTATAGAGTCGACCTCGTCGACGATAGCAAAAACATGCCCGCGCTGCACCATCTGATTTTTATATATAG
>CALWWO010000031.1 GCA_944385265.1 uncultured Oscillospiraceae bacterium | reverse complement strand
CGATGGCGGTGCGCTCGACCTCATCAATCTCGACGTGATGATCGTTGAAGGGCGGCATAAAACCACTGCCGACGATATCACAATGGCAGAGTGGTTTAAAAGCTCCGGCTGTCCTCTTGTAATCGTCGCAAACAAGTTCGATAAAGTGAAAAAAAGCGAAATGGAAGGTAACCTGCAGCTAATAAAGAGCACATTGCAGCTTTCTGATAATGTTTCGCTCATACCGTTTTCGGCTGAGAAGGGGACAAACAGAGATCTGCTGATTTCTGAAATTGAAAAAGCCGTAAATGCGTGATATAATTATCTAATTAAAGATATATGGTGCGAATTGAGGCGTTTTAATTGGCTGAAATTTTCCGAAATCTCGATTGGTCGATCCTTTCAGATCTGCTTATAAATGCCGTTCCGGCGCTTTTGTGCATAACGATACATGAATTTTCACACGGGCTGGTTGCGTATTATCTGGGTGATATGACAGCTAAAAGAAGCGGTCGCCTGTCTTTGAATCCGCTTAAACATATTGATCCCTTTGGGCTTTTGATGATGATCGTTTTCAGGTTTGGCTGGGCAAAGCCGGTTCCGGTGAATATGTATAATTTTAAAAATCCCAAACGTGGCATGGCTATAACGGCGCTTGCAGGTCCCGTGTCAAATATCATATTTGCCTGCGTGTGCCTGTTGATATACGGCTTATTTTATCTCCCGCTGTATGCGCGCTCATGGGGCGATACTCTCTTAACGCTTATATATACGACGGCTTATATAAACGTCGCGCTGGCTCTGTTTAATATTATCCCCATCCCGCCGCTTGATGGATCAAAAGTATTATTTTCTCTTATTCCAAACGATAAATATATGATGCTGATGCGGTATGAGCGTTATGGCATGATATTACTCATGATGATCGTTTTTACCGGAATTTCAGGCTCTTACCTTACAAACGCCGTTGCGTTTGTGATGGATCGCCTGTTTGTTTTGGCTGATTGGGCATTTGTCGTAGCGCGTCATTTCGCTTAAAAGGTAAAGTACTATATGGAAGATCTGACATTTAAATTAGACGGAATTGTAAAGGGGAAAACGGAACAGGAAGATTTTGAAGGTCCGTTAGCACTTATTTTGCAGCTTTTGAGTAAGAATAAAATAGAAATACGCGATATTCAAATCGCGCTTATTTTAGATCAGTATATGGAGCACCTCGCTCAAATGGAGAAAATGGATCTTGAGATAGCGAGCGAGTTTGTTACGATGGCGGCGCATCTCGTATACATAAAAACACGCATGCTGCTCGATTCCGAAAAAGAGATAGACGAGCTTGAACAGCTTATAAGCTCACTGGAAAGCCTTAAGGGGAAGGAAGTCTATCTCCAAATAAAGCAAATCACCGATTCTTTCGGCGCGTTATATAAAAATGGCAGCAGACTTTATGTAAAACCGCCGGAAGCTCTGCCAAAAAATCATGAGTACCGTTATACGCATGATAAGGAGGAGCTCTCCGCAGCCATATTGCGCGTCCTGACAAAGGGCGAGCGCGACAGCGGTCTTGTGTCCGCTGCGGGAATACTTATTCCGAAAGCAATAATTTATTCTGTCAGTGAAAAATCTGACGAGATTTTGGATATCCTTAAAAGCAGCGGCAGTATAAGGATAAAAGACCTGTTCGGCTCGGCAAAAAGCCGTACGGAACTTGTGGCGTCATTTTTATCTGTTCTTGAATTATGTAAAGACGGCGGCATAATTTTAACGGGAAATGATGAAGATCTTGTCATGACCCGTACGGAAACATTAAGAGCGTAAAGGAGCTTTTGCTTTGGAAATTCGTGATTTAGAGGGCACCGTTGAAGCGATTCTCTTCGCATCGGGCGACCCTATATCTGCAGAACGTATAGCAGCCGTTTTATCAGTCGATAAGAACGACGTGTTTGACGCCGCCTCCGCCTTGTCGGAAAGATATGCGGCAAGGAATGGCGGTATATGTATCGTGCAGCTTGATGATAAACTGCAAATGTGCACATCGGGACAATATTCCGATTATGTGAGGCTTGCGCTGGAAACTCGCAAACCGCCGCAGCTTACACAGCCGGCGTCAGAGGTGCTTGCTATCGTCGCATACTTTCAGCCTGTCACAAAAGCTTATATCGAGCAGGTGCGAGGCGTGGACAGCGGTTACACAATAGGTATTTTGCAGGATAGAGGTCTCATAGAAGCGGGCGGAAGACTTGCTGTTCCCGGCAGACCTGTACTGTATAAGACAACGGACGCTTTTTTGAGGACTTTTGGCTTGAACTCTTTAGACGATTTACCGCCACTTCCTCAGGCAGAGAAAGACATAGACGGTCAAATGAAGATAGAAGACGCGATAGCCGCTATTCAATCCGAACGGGAAAACACTTGATTTGAGGTGTTTAAAATTATAGTAACTATTGTCATTTTGACCATACTGCTCATTCTGCTTCTGACGAGGGTAAAAGTTTCGGCAGAATATTCAGAAGACGGGGCTTTGGTGAATCTTCGTATCGCTTTTGTGAAAATACGACTATATCCGAAAAAAGACAAGCGTATTGCAAAAACAAAAAAGCGGAAAAAGGCGCAGGCAAAAGCTGAGACGCTCTCAGAGAAAAAGTCTAAAAAAGGCGGAGCGCTCCCTGGATTTTGGGATATAATAGAACTATCCAAGAATACTTTCGGCAGGCTCAGAAAAAAGCTTCTGATAGACCGGCTTGTTATACGCTATACCGCAGCGAGCGACGATCCCTTCAATGCGGCTCTGTCGTACGGACTGCTCTCCGGCGGTATTGGCGCTGTGTATTCCGCTCTGGCAAACGTATTCAGAATCAAAAAAAGCGAATTTTATACTTCCGTAGATTTTGATTCCAAAAAGCCGCTTGTCTATGTCGGCATAAGGCTTTCGATGAGCATAGCGTCAATTTTATACGTTGTATCTGCGCTCCTCATCGACTATTATAAAATTAAAAAGGCAGAGACCTCTAACAATACTGATGACAAACAGCCGAACAAGATTGAAAACGGCGGAAAGGCGGATCTAAATGGATAATAAACATCCTTTAAGCGATTTGATGGAAGTTACCATGGGAAAAATTCGTGAGCTCGTGGACGTAAACACTATTATCGGACAGCCGATAGTAACAGCCGATGGGATAACCCTTATTCCCGTCTCAAAAGTCAGCTTTGGCTTTGCTTCCGGCGGCTCGGATTTTCAGGGAAAACAGGCGAATGTGCCGAATCCGTTCGGCGGAGGGAGCGGCGCCGGAGTCAAAATCTCACCCATTGCGTTTCTTGTGATCAAGGAGGGTAATGTACGAATCATCGGATTGGAAGCTCAGTCAAACGGGGCTATAGAAAAGCTCATTGATATGGCGCCGGAGCTGATCGATAAAATTTCGGCTATTTTCAAAAAGGATGAGACTGTATAAAGGGATATTATCTTGAATTACAGTGAATAATAAACACTGCCTAAATTTTTCAGGTGGTGTTTATTTATGAAAAAAGCTATCGTATCTTTATTTGTTATCGCCGCTATGGCTGCCGCATTTGCGGTAAACTCCGACGCCGTATCTCCCGTCCCGGAAAATTCGGCTGAATCCATAATAATCATGGATGCGGACAGCGGCACAGTTTTATTTGAAAATAATTCTGAGGAAAAAACGCTTATTGCAAGTACTACAAAAATGATGACCGCCCTTGTCGTGCTTGAAAACTGCTCATGGGACGAGGAAGTAAAAATAAAAAAAGAGTACACAAATATCGAGGGGTCGTCCATATACTTAAAGACCGGAGAGGTTTTTACGGTCAAAGAGCTTTTATACGGGCTTATGCTTGCTTCCGGAAATGACGCCGCTGTGGCGCTTGCTTGCCATACAGCCGGCAGCATTGAAGATTTTGCAAAGCTTATGAACGAAAGGGCATCTGCACTTGGACTTAACAATACGGCTTTTAAAAATCCTCACGGTCTAGATGAGGAGGGTCATTATTCAACGGCAAGGGATCTTGCGGAAATAGCGCGAGCTGCTATCAAAAACGAAAAATTCCGTGAAATAGTGTCTACAAAATGCATAGCCGTGCATGAGCGCGTTCTTGCAAATCATAATAAGCTTCTGTGGAAATATGACGGCACCATAGGTATAAAGACAGGATATACGATGAAATCGGGGAGAAGCCTCGTCTCGTGCGTCGAACGGGACGGGACAACGCTTATTATCGTCACGATAAACGATCGCAACGACTGGAACGACCATATGGCGCTGTACGATTGGGGATTTGAAAATTTCAGTAAGAAACGCGTTGTAGATGCTAAAAATACGGTTTACAGCGTACCTGTCATATCTGGTGTTAACGAAACGGTATCCGTTTGTGCTGAAACAGACGTCGATATCCTGCTGTCGGCTGAGGACGAGTACGAAGTCAAGGTGTATTTGCCGCGATTTGTTTTCGCTCCTGTATCTGTAGGCGACGCGATAGGACGTATAGACGTCTTTTTAAACGGAGAGCAGATTGGAGAGACCTCTCTGATCTGCACAGAAGATATACAGCTTGATAAAGAAAATACTTTGAATTTTTGGCAGCGTTCAATACGAAACCTTGCCTTGTTGTTTGGAGATTGACGGTGATTTTATGCAAGAGAGGCTTCAAAAAATAATATCGGCATCCGGACTTGCATCTCGAAGAGAAGCGGAAAGGCTTATATCAGCCGGAAAAGTTTACGTAAACGGCTCTGTCGCCCAAATAGGAGACAGAGCTGACCCCGAGATCGATGAAATAACGGTAGATGGCAAATTACTTCCTGTCAGCGCAAAAAAGCTATATATCGCGCTAAATAAACCGTGCGGATATATAACGACGGTACACGATGATCGCGGCAGGAAAACAATAATGGAGCTTGTGAAAGATATAAAAGAGCGGATATACCCGGTAGGACGTCTCGATATGGACTCAAGCGGTCTTATCCTTCTCACAAACGACGGTGATTTTGCAAATAAAGTCATGCATCCATCAAGCGTAAAAAATAAAATATACCATGTCAAAGTTACAGGCGACGTCGTTAAAGCGCTGCCCATGCTCAATTCGTCAATGCTCATAGACGGGTATAGGATAAGTCCTGCCAAAGCCGTGGTCTTACAAGATAACGGCACCTCGCATGTACTTGAAATCACAATACACGAGGGGAGGAATAGGCAGATACGTAAAATGTGTGATATAGCCGGGTTAAAAGTCCGATCACTCAACCGTGTATCGATAGGGGAGGTGTCACTCGGCGAACTGAAAGCCGGCGCATGGCGCTATCTTACGACTGAGGAAATAAACTCTTTCTTTAACAGCGAAATTTAAGCATCGCTTTCATCAGGACCGCAAATATTTTATACATAAAAAAATACCCCTGTCTATCGTGTGGCTAACGATAAACAGGGGTCGCTTGTTTGCTAAAGCTTATTTATTTTTTCTTCATTATGCTATTTAAAAACATTGTCGCCAAAATTATGATACCGATTACTATAAATATACATACCATACCTGCGATCATATAATACAAATTATCAATAAAGGCCATCGGGTTAAATTCCATTCCATTGCCCTCCTTACGACATAAAGAAATTGAGTATCAAGCCACCGGCGATAACAGATGCAATCTGACCGGAGACGTTTACGCCTATCGAATGCATGAGCAGGAAGTTCTGATTGTCTTCTTCAAGTCCTATCTTATGTACGACACGGCCGGACATCGGGAATGCGGATATACCGGCAGCACCAATCATTGGATTGATCTTTTCCTTCAGGAAGAGATTCAATATTTTGGCAAATACTACGCCGCCCACAGTGTCGAAGATAAAAGCAAAGAGCCCAAGTCCGAGTATGATTATAGTGTCTATTTTCAGGAAGCTTTCCGCCTGCATCTGAGACGCTATCGTTATACCAAGGAATATAGTGACCAGATTTGCGAGAACGTTTTGTGCTGTATCAGACAGCGAGTTCAAAACGCCGCACTCGCGAATCAGATTTCCAAACATCAGGAAGCCTATAAGGGAAACTGAAGCAGGCGCTACTATTCCAGCAACCAGCGTTATGATTATCGGGAACAGGATACGCGTAAGCTTCGATACGTCGTTCTGTTTATACGGCATACGAATAAGACGTTCTTTTTTTGTCGTTATCGCCTTGATTACAGGCGGCTGTATGATAGGGACAAGCGCCATGTACGAATACGCGGCGACCATGATAGCCCCCTGATAAGCCGATTGCAGTTTCTGCGATACAACGATAGCCGTAGGACCGTCAGCGGCGCCGATAATAGCTATCGAAGCGGCATCGTTAGTTTCAAAAAACATCGACGCTGCACAGAATGTGAAGAATATTCCGAACTGCGCCGCAGCACCAAATATCATAAGCTTCGGATTTGAAAGGACCGGACCGAAGTCTATCATCGCCCCTATACCTATGAACAGTATCAAGGGAAAAAGCTCATTTGATATACCAGCTTCAAACAAAGTGGAAAGCGCGCCTTCCGACACCAGATTGCCGTCTGCTGCGAACTGATTTATAGCGCCCGAAAAAGGCAGGTTTACAAGAATAGTGCCGAATCCAAGCGGCAGAAGAAGTGTAGGCTCCATTTCTTTTTTGATCGCCAGGAAAATAAGAATTCCGCCTATCAGCCACATTACAATATACCGCCAATTCGCAAGCTCGGCGATATTGCCAAATAGATTTAAAATCTCATTTAGTATTTCCATATGTCCTCCTGATTATATTGAATTTAGCTTATGCAAACAACGCAATTAGTATTATAAACCAAAAGCCAGACAAAATAAAGTGTAAATTATTTTTTAACGGCTTTTGTAGCGAAAAAATTTTAATGCCGCATATAAATATACGCGGGCACCGCCTCTGTCGGAGGCAAAAACGTCTGAAATTATAGGCTTATTTTATTTTCAGCGTACGAAGATATGTTTTCTGTTCATTCGTAATCCGACGGCTTTCGATCGCTTTTTGTATTGTTTTGTTGTGCGTCCATACCGAGAGTCGTCTATTTTCGATATACGGCAGTATCTCGTCATATTTTTTTGCAAGAGCTGTCGCAAAATACCATGCAATCATCATGTTTACATAATACTCATCGGATCTGATCTGTGATACTAGCTTTGGATACTCAGGCGAAAAATCCTCATCAAGATAAAAACTCATCAGCATTTTGACAGCAAAACGAATCGTATACGTATGCTCTGATTTTATCCATCGTCTTATTTCTCTGTCAAGCTCCGGCAGGTGCTTTTTAAAAATTTTTGGCGATAGAAGATCGCATGTCGCCCAATTATCTATATAGGGAAGAAACGCGTTCGTTTCAAATATAACCTGTCCATAGTCCTTTAATCGTTCTATCAGCAAAGCGTGCAGATTGTTTTCATCAAAATATTCATGTGGAAGACATTTCAGAAAATCAATATAATTCTGCGACTTTGCCAATTCCTTTGCCAGCTTCCTGAGTTCCGGCGTCCGTATGCCAATGATCGTCTCGGGATCCACAGTCGGCACCAAGTCTTTTTGAAAATTTCGGTACTCTCGATCCTCGAGCTCCATCAAACGCAGCCGCACTTCTTTTTCTACACCGCTCATCTCTCGCTCCTTTGTCGATTTAAATAATGCGGCAAGAGCCTGTCCGGATATTACGTTTAAGCCCGCACCATCTTAAATCGTTTTACATATTAGATAAATAATACCATCATTTCGTGTATTTGGCAAATAACAAAACGTAGTTTTTAATACTTTGCGCTGTCGGTTTCAAATCGCCTATGTCATATATGATAAAGCGTAAAGCATCCTCAAAAACTCGCCGTTCACAAATTTACATAATTATGGTAAAATTAAGATTATAGGAAACTGAAAAGTCAAATCTTAGGAGAGTAAGTCATGAAACATAAGGTGAAAGTGACGGTGATCGATAAAAAGCTGTATCCGGAATTACAGCGCGAGTATTGCGCTGACCCAAACTCCGGAGCATGTCCATGCTACAATGTCGGAGACGAGTTTGTGTTTGAGCGTGATGACAGTAAAGACCATTTCTTTTATATGGGATTAAACACGCTTACCAAAACAAACGCAGAGCCCGATACCGTCGCCGGCGGTCCTAAAAGACCTCACTGTTCAGAGGCTTGGGATGCGATTGCGCGGTATATTTACACAGGACTTCAGGGCGGCTCTATCATGCGAGGCTGGATGAAAGAGGAAAATACTATGATCGCCTGCTGCTCTGACGGCACCAGACCAGTAATTTTCAAAATTGAGCGGATAGATGAGGAATAATGTCACTTCCTAATTTTTACCGGGCAGATATCTGCACAGTAAAACAAAAGCAAGGGGCAGTAAAGCAGAAATTTGAAAGAAGGTATCGCAATGGTAATATTGATTACTGGGGCTTCTCATACCGGCAAGACGCTTTTGGCGCAAAAATTTCTTGAAAAATACAGCTACCCTTATTTATCTATCGACCTTTTGAAAATGGGACTTATACGGAGCGGAAATACGGCTTTGACACCGGAAGATGACAAAGACCTGGAGCCGTATTTGTGGTCTATTGTGCGTGAAATTATAAAGACGGCTATTGAAAATAGACAGAATCTGATTGTCGAGGGGTTGTATATCCCGTTTAGCTGGCAAGACGATTTTACCGGTGAATACTTGCGCGAGATCCGCTACTACTGTCTTGTAATGAGCAAAAAATATATCGATTGCCATTTTGACGACATAAAAAAATATGCCAATGTAATCGAACAGCGTATCGACGACTCGTACTGTACGATGGATTCCGTAGTTAAAGATAATGCATATTTTCTTGAAATGTGCAAAAAGCACGGCTTTGATTACATTTTGATCGACGAACATTATCAAGTAGAGCCTGACTTATAAAACCTACGCTTTTGTCAACGTCTTATCAAACAGCGAGCTTGGAATATTTTGAGAGGAAAATATGAATACGCCGGCACTTGAAACAGAAAGACTTATTTTAAGAAAATTTACTGAGAATGATTTGCATGCTATATATAAAATTTACAGCGATAAAGAGGTCAATAAGTTCCTGCCGTGGTTTCCGTTAACAACAATGGCAGACGCAAAAGCTTTTTATAAAAAGCACTTTGAAAACAAATATAACGAAAAACGTGCATATAGCTACGCGATTTGTCTTAAACAGAACGACTATCCTATCGGATATATAAATGTCAGTACAGATGACAGTCATGACCTAGGCTATGGACTTACAAAAGAATTCTGGCATAACGGGATCGTCACAGAAGCCGGAAAAGCCGTTATCGCACAATTAAAAAAAGATAGCATTCCATATATCACCGCCACGCACGATGTCAACAATCCACAAAGCGGCGGTGTGATGAGGCGGCTGGGAATGGAGTACAAATATTCATACAAAGAATATTGGCAACCCAAAAACTTTTTAGTTGTATTTAGAATGTATCAATTAAATTTCGATGGGAATGATGACAGAATCTATAAAAAATACTGGGATAATTCCACAGTACATTTTATAGAAACCGACATATCTGATATCCCGGTGAACACAAATATCCATTATTGATTTACATCTTACAATAATTCTGCTAAACTAAAAATAAGTATAAGCACATCAGGTCAAGCTTGTCGATATTATGCTTTACAAATCAATTTTGAGTGCTATAATTTGTTGCAAAGACTTGAGATTTAACTAAACTACAGTAAGAAAGGCCGATTAATATTATGAAAACAGTTAAAGTCCGCGGCTATGAAATCGGCGCCGGACGTACCGGTATTATAGTACCTATCGTCGGAAGAACGGCAGATGAAATTATAAAAACTGCAAAAAGCTTTAAAGGCAGAGATATAGATGTTGTAGAATGGCGCGCCGATTTCTATGAAAAAGCGCTGAATCTTGAAAAAGTGCTTCAGGTACTTGAAAAGCTCCGCAGTGCACTGGAGGATATGCCGTTGCTATTCACCTTTCGCACTAAAGACGAGGGCGGAGAGAGAGTCATTGCCTCAGTCCCTTATACAAATATGAATAAAGCAGTCGCAGAAAGCGGATATGCCGACATTGTCGATATAGAAATATTCTCCGGTGATGACATCGCCCGCAGAAATATTGATAACGTCCATAATGCTGGACTTCCGGTTATCGGTTCAAATCACGACTTTTCTTCTACACCCAGTAAAAATGATATAGTGTACAGACTTCGTAAAATGCAGGATATGGGAGCTGATATACCGAAAATCGCAGTAATGCCCAACTGTAAAGAGGACGTGCTGACTCTTTTGGCAGCTACAAACGAGATGTATGAAAAATATGCGGATCGTCCTATTATTACGATGTCTATGTCGTCTCTCGGTGTTATAAGCAGGATCTCCGGCGGGACATTTGGCTCCTCTATGTCGTTTGGTGCAGTGGGGCAGGGCTCTGCGCCTGGGCAGCTCTCAGCCGATGACTTGAGCCGTATTCTCGATATTTTGCACAAAGCGATGTAGGGCAAAATTAAGTGTCTAAAGCTGCGGCGGCAAATATGCTGCCACAGCTTTGCTTTTAAAATAAGTCGGGAGCTGAAATAAACGATGATCGAAAAAATAACAAGCAGGCGAAATCCAAATATCGTGCGGCTTAGAAAACTCGCTTCAAGCCGGAGCTTCAGGCGCGAAAACAGGGCATTTGTCTGCGAAGGTAAAAAACTGTTTTACGAGGCGGTCATGTGGGATGCAGATATCGAGAGCGTGTTTGTGTGCGATGGATTTGACGGTGATATACCACCAAATATACAAATATTCCATTTAAGCCGCGATATACTCGAATACGCGTCCTCTCAGAAAAATCCGCAGGATATAATATTTATATGTAAAATCCCAGGCACTTCAAATCCACTTGATATAAAAGGCAAAAATATCTTACTGGAGAATATCCAGGATCCCGGCAATCTTGGGACTATCCTACGAAGTGCAGATGCATTCGGGATAAATTCAATCATACTGCTTGGCGAATGCAGCGATCCGTATAATTTAAAAAGTGTGCGCGCTTCTATGGGAGCCGTTTTTAGGTGCAATATAATCGAAATAAAGTATGAAGAGCTTGACAGATATTTAAAAAGCGGTTTAATTTTGTATGGCGCAAGCCTCAGCGACAGGAGCAGGAATATAACGGAGATAGATTTGAAAGGCGTAACTGTCGCAGTCGGCAACGAGGGCGGCGGATTAAGCGACAGGATAATGAACATGTGCAGCGAACACATTATAATACCTATTACCGAACAATGCGAATCTTTAAACGCAGGGGTCGCGGCGTCGGTCATAATGTGGGAAATGGCAAAAGCAAATATGTAACAGAAGGGGAGTGGGCGAGATGGCGGCGCTTAAATATTGGATATGGCTTTCAACAAGAGATAAAGTCGGACCTAATACTGCCCAAAAACTTATAGAGTATTTTGGCTCGCCCGAAAAAGTGTATTTTGCACGCGAAGATGATTTTAGAAAAATAGGATGGTTGAAAAAATCCGAGCTTCAGGGATTGAAAGATAAGAGCATCAAAAAATCTGTAGATACAGTCGATTTTTGCCGCCGACATAAAGTCAGGATAATAACGCTGAACGATTCCGATTATCCGGACAGGCTTCGCAATATATACGCTCCTCCTACGGTACTGTACGTGCTTGGACGAATGCCGGATGTTGATGACGAGCCTGCCGTCGCAATAGTTGGGACTAGAAAATGCAGCACATACGGCTCATCCAGTGCTGAAAAGATAGCAAGAGAGTACGCCTTCTGCGGCGGACTTGTCGTAACAGGCATGGCTGTAGGAATAGACTCCGCCGCTGCAAGAGGAGCAATAAAAGGCGGCGGGAGCGTAATCGCCGTTTTAGGGTCAGGTATAGATGTGCTGTATCCCTATGAAAACAGAGGACTATTTAAAGAAGTATATAAACACGGCGCTATAATTTCCGAATTTCCGCCGGGCACTCCGCCGATTGGGAAAAATTTTCCAATTAGGAACAGGATCATCAGCGGTCTTTCCGTCGGCGTTTTGGTGGTAGAAGCTCCTGAAAAATCAGGCGCATTGATAACGGCGTCAAGAGCTGCCGAGCAGGGACGCGACGTCTTTGCCGTGCCCGGCGACATAAACAAATCCGGCTTTATGGGATCAAATTCACTTCTGCGCGACGGTGCGGCGATCGTTACATCGGGATATCAGCTGGCAGAAGAATATATAGCACTGTATCCCGATAAGCTCAACATACGTCAAAGCGAAAGTGAAAATAATATAGAGACTGATACTTTTGAAAAGGAAAAAAAGCCTGAAAATGCGGAGAATGTTTCGCTAAACAGTCCGAAGCCGACAAAATTAGCGATTGACAATACAAAAAGCATAGAATATATTGACTTATATAAGACGCCGGACTTGCTGGATGATGACGAGAAAGCCGTTGTCGGCGTAATGAGCAGCGACACTGCTATGCATATAGATGAAATCATTTCAAGAAGCGGACTACCTGCCTCAAAAGCGCTGTCGGCGCTTACGATGCTTGAGATAAAGGGATATGTTGCTCAGTATCCGGGCAAAAATTTCGCTCTTGATGTTTTACTTAAAGTTTGAGGTGAGAAAGTTTCAGATGGCAGCAACAAAAACTAATCTTGTAATTGTAGAATCGCCGGCAAAGGCGAAAACTATCGGAAAATATCTGGGAAGCGATTATAAGGTAACGGCATCCATGGGTCATCTTCGCGATTTACCGAAGAGCAAAATGGGTGTGGATATAGAAAACGATTTCAAGCCGGAATACGGTCCTGTCAAGGGCAGAGAAGACACTATAAAAGAGTTAAAAAAAGCGGCAAAAAACAGTAAAATAGTCTATCTCGCAACGGACCCGGACCGCGAGGGCGAAGCTATTTCGTGGCATCTCAAGGAGCTGCTCGAGCTTGACGATGATAAGACCGCGCGAGTTACTTTTAATGAGATAACAAAAAAGGTAGTTCAGGAAAGCATGCAACATCCGCGAAAGATCGATCAGGATCTTGTGGACGCGCAGCAAGCCCGCAGGATACTCGACCGTATAGTCGGGTATAAAATAAGCCCCTTGCTCTGGAGAAAAATAAAACGCGGTCTCTCAGCCGGGCGCGTGCAGTCTGTCGCTACACGGATGGTAACAGACAGGGAAGAGGAAATTCGTGCATTTATACCGAAAGAATACTGGAATTTTGACGCAGATCTGAGCCGTATCGGAAAACCGGGGCGCTTTACTGTGTCGTTTTACGGAAAAAACGGTAAGAAAACCGAATTGAACAACGCCGAAGAAGTCGAAGAAGTCGCGGCAGCAGTCAAAAAATCGCCGTTTATCATATCTTCGGTAAAGCGGACCGATAAAAAGCGATCGCCGTCTCCGCCGTTTATAACATCTACTCTCCAGCAGGAAGCTTCACGGCGGCTCGGTATGACGCCAAGACGCACTATGAGTATCGCGCAGCAGCTTTATGAGGGCGTTGATATCGAAGGACAGGGCACGATCGGACTTATAACATATATGAGGACCGATTCACTTAGATTATCCGACGAGGCAATGGCTTCGGCAAAGGATTATATAATAGAGAGATTCGGCGCGGAATATCATCCGGGCACGCCGAGGAAATTTAAAACAAAGAGCACCGCGCAGGACGCGCACGAGGCGATCCGCCCGTCAAACGTATTTTTGACGCCGGAAAGCATCAAAGGCAGCCTCAATAATGACCAGTACAGACTTTACAGGCTTATCTGGAGCCGTTTTCTCTCCTCGCAGATGTCCGTCGCCATATACGACAGCCTTACTATAGACGTCGAATCCGCCGGATACACGTTTAAAGCCAACAGGTCTGTTATCAAATTCCCTGGCTATACAGCCGTATATGAGGAAAGCCGCGACGAGGAGAAGGAAGAAGATAAGTCTCCGCTTCCTGACCTGAGCGAGGGGGAAGAGGTCAAGCTTGAAAATATAAAGACGGAGCAGAAGTTTACTCAGCCGCCCTCACGCTATACTGAAGCCACGCTTATAAAAGCTATGGAGGAGACCGGAGTCGGCAGACCGAGCACATACGCGCCGACAGTATCCACCATACTCGCCAGGGAGTATGTGGTCAAAGAGGGAAAATACCTTCGCCCGACGCCGCTTGGCGAAGTCGTCACAAAGCTTATGAAAGAGCGTTTCAGCGATATAGTCGATCTTAAATTCACAGCAAAGATGGAAGACGAGCTGGACAATGTCGAAAAGGGTGAAAAAGACTGGAAAAGCGTTTTGCGGGAATTTTATACCCCGTTTGAGCATTCGCTTGAAGAAGCGGAAAAGGCGCTCGACGGCGAGCGGATAAAAGTCCCCGCTGAAGAAACCGATGAGATATGCGATGTATGCGGCAGAAAAATGGTAATAAAAAGCGGAAGATTCGGAAGATTCTTGGCTTGCCCGGGGTATCCGGAATGCACGTTTACAAAGCCTCTCGTTATAGAAATGCCCGGTAAATGCCCAAAATGCGGATCGCGGATCCTTAAACGCACCTCAAAGAACGGATATACTTATTATGCGTGCGAAAAGGGAGCTGCATGCGGTTTTATGACATGGGACGTACCTGTTAAAGACGTATGCCCTGAATGTGGGCATACTATGTTCAAAAAATCCGGACGCGGGTTCAATAAACCGTTTTGTATAAATGAAAAATGCTCAAGATTCGTGCCGGAGGATAAACGCGGTTATAAAAAGAAAGCCAAGGATGAGAAAGCCGGCGAAGAAGCCGAGCCGAAGACTACAGACGATACTGCCACTGAAGAAAAGGGCACTAAAAAACCTGCCGCTACAGCTCGAGGCAGGCGCAAGAAAGCGGTTGAATAATGGATAAAGTTACAGTTATCGGCGCAGGGCTTGCCGGGTGTGAGGCATCGTGGCAGCTTGCAAACCGCGGCGTTAAGGTAGAGCTTCTGGAGATGAAGCCGAGCAAAAAAACGCCTGCGCACGTTTCTGACAAATACGGGGAACTCGTGTGCTCAAACTCGCTTCGCAGTGACGAACTTACCAATGCCGTAGGGTTGCTCAAAGAGGAGATGCGCCGTCTTGGCAGTCTTATAATGCTGTGTGCAGACAGCACAAAGCTTCCGGCAGGAGGCGCGCTTGCCGTCGATAGAGAATCGTTTTCCGGTATGATAACAAAAAAAATAACGGAGCACCCGAATATAATTGTTAAAAATCATGAAGCGGATAGCATTCCTGATGGCGAAGTCATAATAGCGACGGGACCGCTTACATCTGACGCGCTTACAGCGCCGATAGCCGGATTATGCGGCGATGAAAGATTTTTAAATTTTTACGACGCTGCGGCGCCTATAATAACAAAAGAGAGCGTCGATATGGAAAGCGCATTTTTTGCCTCCCGTTACGGGAAGGGAAGCGCCGATTATATAAACTGTCCGATGAATAAAGACGAATATACGGCGTTTTGGAAAGAGCTGTGCACCGCCAAAGAGGCAGAGATACACGGATTTGACGACGGCGGCGTATTTGAAGGATGTATGCCTGTTGAGGTCATGGCGCGCAGGGGCGTAGATACTCTCAGATACGGACCGTTAAAGCCTGTGGGACTCAGAGATCCTAAAACCGGCGAAGATCCATATGCCGTCGCGCAGCTGCGGCGCGACAACGCCGAGGGCAGTATTTACAATATAGTCGGCTTTCAGACGCATCTTAAATTCGGCGAACAGAGGCGCGTATTTTCTATGATACCGGCGCTTAAAAACGCTGAATTCGTGCGTTACGGAGTTATGCACCGCAATACTTACCTAAACTCACCAAAGCTGCTTGACAGATATTACAGGCTTAAATCAGAGCTGAGGATAAGCTTTGCCGGTCAGATCACAGGCGTCGAAGGATACGTTGAATCCGCCGCGTCCGGTCTGCTCGTCGGAATAGAGACCGCGCGGAGACTTTCCGGACTTGACCCTATAGATTTTCCGGCAGAAACGGCAATAGGCGCTCTTTCGCTTTATATTTGCAATGAAACTATCGTAAATTTCCAGCCGATGAATATAAACTTCGGCATCATTTCTCCTCTCGGATATCATGTGAAGGGCAAAAGAAATAAAAATGAGGCTCTCGCGACGCGTTCGCTTAAAATAATCGATACACTGCTGGAGGATAAAGCAATATGAAAATTATTATTGATGCTATGGGCGGCGATAACGCACCTTTTGAGATCGTAAAAGGCGCAGTAACGGCCTCAAAAGAATTTGATGTAGATATCATACTCACCGGCAAAGGCGACGAAATATTGAAATGTCTACGCGATATTGGGGAAAAAGAACTTCCACCAAAAATCGAGATTGCCCATGCTTCAGAGGTCATATCAAACTGTGACGATCCGTCTACCGTAACGCGTCAGAAGAAGGACTCTTCAATGAGCGTGGGGCTGCGTATGTTGCGTGACGGCGCGGGAGACGCGATGGTCTCCGCAGGAAGTACCGGCGCACTCCTTTCCGGAGCCACTCTTATCGTTAAAAGAATAAAAGGAATAAGGAGAGCTGCTCTCTCTCCGTTTTTGCCTAACAAAAACGGCGGTGTGCTGCTTTGCGACTGCGGCGCCAATGTCGAATGCACTCCGGAATACCTGTTGCAATTCGCTTTTATGGGCTCTTATTACGCAAAAAGCGTATATGGTGTATCAAATCCGCGGATTGCCCTGCTAAATAACGGGACCGAGGAATCAAAGGGTACTGCGTTGTGCAAAGAAGCTTACGCGCTTCTTAGAGAAGCGGGCGACAAAGGTCTTATAAACTTTGTAGGAAATACGGAAGCGCGCGAGGTAATGCTTGGATCGTGCGATGTCGCCGTATGCGACGGATTCACCGGAAATATCTTCCTGAAAGGTATGGAAGGCGTCGGTATGTTTATCCTCTCAGAGTTTAAGTCCATACTGAAGAAAAACTTTAAATCAAAAATAGCCGCGCTGCTTATAAAAGACGACGTTATGGAGCTCAAAAAAAAGCTGGATCCCGATGAGGTCGGTGGAACAGCTCTTTTAGGTATAAATAAGCCTGTAATAAAGGCTCACGGCTCCTCAGACGCGTACGCGATAAGAAGCGCAGTACGCCAGGCGATAAATACGGTCAACGCCGGTGTTGTCGAAAAAATACAGGAGAATATTGAATTTATGAAGTATTCTCAAGAGATTAAAGACGAATAATAGTTTATAATGTCTAAAAAGTGATTGACAAAACATTCTCAATGGAATAATATTCCGATGTGAAGCTTTTCTTTGAACAAGAATCTCGGAGGTGAGAAGAATGATATTTGAAACATTGCGCGATCTAGTTGCCGAGCAGTTTTCGGTAAGTCCTGATTCTGTTACTATGGATACTTCATTTGTCGGCGACCTGGGGGCTGATTCTTTGGATATAGTCGAGTTTACTATGCAGCTTGAGGAAAAATTTAATATACCTGAAACAGCGGATGAAGAGCTGGCAAATCTCGTTACAGTGGGCGATGTGGTAAATTACATCACTGCAATTACGGAGTAATAAACTTTAGGGCGGGTCAACCCCGCCCTAATAACTTATATAAAGACATTAGCTTATCTGCCGATAAAATGACAGTCGTTCAAAACGATATAGGGAGGTTAAAATGACAGAACTTGAAACCAAGCTTGGATATAGCTTTAAAAACAAAAAAATCTTAGAAAATTCTCTGACACACAGCTCTTACGCAAATGAGACCAAGCACCCAAAAATTGAAAGCAACGAGAGACTTGAATTTTTAGGTGATGCAGTGCTTGGAGTCGTGGCGGCAGAATATTTGTACGAAGCAAGAGACGCACTTCCCGAGGGGCAGATGACAAAACTGCGGGCAGCCATGGTATGTGAGCAAAGCCTTGCCGAAACAGCGAAAAAGCTCGATCTTGGCAAATACTTAAAGCTCGGCAAAGGCGAGCTGCATAACGGCGGTAATAAGCGTCCGTCAATACTTGCCGACGCTGTGGAGGCCGTGATAGCCGCCATATATATAGACGGCGGATTTGACGCGGCAAAACAAATGATTAAAAAATTTATTCTAAAACCGATAGAAAACGGCGCTATCCAGCAGGATTACAAAACGCTTCTTCAAGAG